>NZAU01000072.1 GCA_002686215.1 Candidatus Woesearchaeota archaeon | reverse complement strand
ACTCATAATGATCCCTTTATTTTTACTAAAACTTCGTTTGGATTTTCCGCTTCTGTTACAGTTCTACCCAGAATTATTGCGTTTGCACCAGCATCTTTCGCTTCTTTTGGTGTTCCTGTTCTTGACTGACCTGACGTTTCTTTCTCGAAAACAATCCCTGGGCAGATGTATCGAAATGCTTCTGGACCAGAAAAATCGTGCGATATGATGGTTCTAAGGTCTGGAACAGGGCAAACAAGGTCTTGAAAATTATATCGTCTGAGTTTGTTCATCGCTTGTTCCCATACAGTATANGANGCNTTTCGTAGNATCGCACGTTCTGTCTCNTAGTCCCANGATGTNAGAGATACGACACCNACNAATTTNATTTGATCNGANAGATTTTTCAGACGTTCAAATGTCTCCTGAGAATTATGAGCGCANATGGATACCATNGTNCCACCACGATCNATGACTTTTTTGACTACTGTCTCAACTGTGTTTGGTGTATCCCAGAGTTTGAAATCAACNAATAATTCTTTCNNNNGATNCTTNGCCCANTCNTCNGGCCATGCAATNATCTCATCCCAAAGNAGATGGTTGATNTTGAATCCGTCAACATAATCAACAATACGATGTGCAAGGTCGATTGATTTTTTTGTCTCNAGNGAAACAATTATTTTTGGGTTTTTATTAGAATCCACCAACAGGCCCTCCCATCTTACTCACCATTCTTTTACGTGTNTATCGTATTTTTTCATTCATCACTCTTCCGTCATTTTCTACTGTGAATCGCAAATAGGTGAATTCCTGACCCTTTTTTGAGAACAACTTACGTCCTTCCCAGATTACCGAATANGGGTTTACCTTNTGCAATTTNATGTCCACATACAACGGAGGCGGTGTTGTCTTNNTATATGTATGGGTAGAGTAATAGTGAGCNTTGATAATGTNTTCACCTGCTATNATACCACGAATNGTCACNACTTCACGATTGATTTCAACNACTTNTTCTTTNCCNTCAANCCAAATCGTGTCNTTACGATTTCCCAAATCATCTTTGTCAAGATGCATNAANTTCGTTCTTGGGTCACGAAANTTTACAATTTTTCCAGTAGGGTCTTGCACATAAAGGTCTATGTCATCTTTTCTTGTGTCATCCCATTCCATCACAATNATAAATTCTGCTTTTCTGTCAAAGTCCTCTTTCTTTGACTCTGGTTTTATCATCAAAAATGCAACAATAAAAAGAAAAGCAAANCCAATTAGAATATTAAAAAGTATGTCAATGAAACCGATTGTGCTCTTGAACCTGTCATGAGTCGTAATCATATGAAGTTTCGTAATTCACTAACTGTATTTTCAGTATCAACGAGCAAATTAATCCAATAAGTGTGGTATAAAGAGCAGTAGACATTCCTAAAGCCATCTGCGTTAGAGCATTTTGTAAAGTTTCTGTGTTGGANACNTCAATATTTTCAAATGCGCTTCCCAACATCAGCAAAAAACCTGTCACTGTCCCAATCATTCCNAAACCAAGTAAACTTTCTGCGATNAACCATCCNACATTTTGGTTACCCTGTCCATCGTAAGTNATTTTTCCAACCCANGCTGAAGAAAAAACAAANACNGTCAGNATAATGAAAGAAATTTTTGTGGCATCTGACTCCCACAAGTGCAAGTGCANAGAAAAAAAGTAAGATGCGCTGAAAAAACTTATGAGTGTCACGCAAAAAATGAGCCACCACTTCAAAATTGGTGCAAAACTTGAATAATTTTTTGATTCTTCTTCGGAAAATATATACATTTTTTACTCAAACAATACTGAGATGGATTCGTCATGGTGAACTCTGCGAATTGCTTCTGCAAAAAGTTTTCCNACNGACAACAATCTCACTTTTTTATTATCATATTGTGGAATGGAATCAGTGATGGTCAGCCCATCCATACGAGATGAGTTTATCGTCTTCATCCCTCCGTTGCTTAATACGCCGTGAGTTATATACGCTTGCACTTCTTCTGCTCCATTGGCCAGGAGTGCATCTGCGCCCTTGACNAANGTTCCACCTGTGTCCACTATATCGTCTACTATTATACATTGCTTCCCTTTGACTTTACCGATTACGTTCATTGCTTCACTTTCATTCGCTTTGTCCCTGCGTTTGTCAATGATTGCAATGTCCAGATTGAGTTCTTTCGCTAAAGACCTTGCTCTTGGGACACCCCCAGCATCGGGTGAAACGATAAGTGCNTTTCCGTTACTTACCATNGGTTTCTTTTTCAAATCTTTTACAAATAGAGGTTTNGANCTCAAGTCATCAACAGGAATATTGAANAATCCTTGAATCTGTCCAGCGTGTAAATCCATAGTCAANACTCTATCTGCACCAGCAGTTTGAATCATGTCTGCAACTAATTTTGCTGATATTGGTGTTCTTGCGGCAGGTTTTCTATCTTGTCTCGCATAACCATAATAAGGCATGACAGCAGTGATACGACCAGCACTTGCACGTTTACAAGCATCAATGACAATCAACAATTCCATCAGATTGTCGTTTGCAGGGTTGCAAGTGCTCTGTATAATAAAGACATCTTCTCCACGAATGTTCTGAAAAATCTCACAAAAGATTTCACCATCAGAAAATCGTGTTAGTTTCATGTCAGTTAGAGAAATGCCTGCATGGTTGGAAATATGGTTTGCAAGCAATTGATTTGAATTACCAGATAATAAAATCATTTAATAACTCTGTTTCAATCTCCACAACAAATACTCATATGAAGATATAGGTTCATACTTATCGGGTTGGTTTGTCAGATTTTTCACAATGGTATCTTTATTTGGTCCCACAAAATAAGGCATGGAGTATCTTGGTTTGTCAAGAACATTCATGACTTTATGCGGAGTAGAAATATAAGTATCATTTGTCCATCTCTGAAACATATCTGCAATGTTCAATACTATACTATTATCTATAACAGGGACTTCTACCCAATCATCATTTATTGGTTTGACGTAGAGGCCACCACAATCTTGATAACGAAACAACATCGTAAATGTATCATAGTCAGTATGTTCGTTTCCCCTCAATTGTTCGTGTTTTACGTGAGCATTATACTTCGGATAGTGTATAATTCTTGCAGTTGTGGTTCCATACAAATGTTTCTCGACCAAGAATCCTTTTTTCAATCTCAACGCATACTCAAACCTGTCCATAAACTGAAAGGATAGGAATCTCATAATTCTTTCTATCTTTTCTGCTTGTGTGCGAAACAATGGAATCTCTGTAGGCCAGTATTTCTCTTCCATATCATACGGAGCCTTCCAGTTGTATGCTTCTTTCAGATCGCCAGGTTTGTCTGGATGTAACCATTCAGATTCCATCTCGGAATAACCAAGATTCTGTTCTACACCTGAATATTTGTATTTGTTTTTTGTTTCTGATGGTAGGTCAAAAAACTCTTTGACTAAATCACCCCAAATGTCGAAATCACTTTGCCATTGATTGTAGACATTAGTGAAAACCGCAAACCCTACTGTGGTAAATGCTTGATGCATTTTGCGAGATACGGCAAGGTCCATCTCACTAAAATCAATGATAGGTATTTCACTCATACTGCTTCTGGGTAACGATGTGCCTTAAAACAAGAGTTGTGTTTACCAGTAATAAACTTATTTAGAGGATTCGGATATTCACCAAAATCTGGTATCACGTATTCCCAGACAGTTTCACCCTCTGGTGTTACTTCAAACAATCTACCAAAAGCACTTTCACAAATGAACGTGTTGTCGTTCCATAATCTCTGTACACTACCCATATAAGGAGAGAAGAATGCAGGAGGCATCTCATCTTTGTATTCCCAGATTACCTCATCAGAGCCATAATCAAACTCAACGATACGAGAATGATGAATAGATGAAGGACGAATGTTTCCATTGTCAAAACATAGAACACCCCTGTCTGTCNTNACTGGNCAATGTTGTTGTGCGACATTTGGATATTTCAGTTTCCANATGACTTCTTTGCTTCTCTTNTCAACCGCAATGATTCCAGACGTTGTTCTCAAACTCATGAGAATGATNTTCTTGTATTGNTGTATTCCGTTTATCATCGGCCAGTGCAATCGTTCTTTTGCATTNTCNGTATTGAAACATTCNTGTATAGGAAACTCATCNACCGATAGATGNTCTATGGCACTCCANTCCCAAACAACNTCACCTTTACGATTGACTTCACGAACAATATCTGAGAATGGTCTTTGTTGCATCTCTAATGGGACTTTGGGATTGAAAAGACCTCTACCTTTTTTGACAGGAATAGGTGATGCAACTGTGTAAAGTAAATGTCCGTTATGCAACCATTGAGCGTCATGATGGTGATAAGGATCTTCATGTTCCCAGACAATATCTCCGCCTGGTGTTACTTCCATAAAATGACCACCATGCCAAATGTCCCATGCAGGATAAAGGTCCATAGATTTCTCATGACTTCCGTTGTATCCAAGATTACCATGATTGAGAATGACTGCATCTCTGCCAGGACGAACAGGCAAATTCCATTCGTGTTCTGTCTTCCCTTCGCTGTTGATAAGAATGACTTTACCATTTCCTGTTTGTGGTGCAAACAGAGTGTATCCACCAGCACTCTTTTCTTCATTGTTGAGTGTCAATCCTAGATTTCTACGTTGTATTGTTGTCATCTTTCACTTTCATGCCAATTGTGTAACAAATAGTATCCAATACCAGATACAGTCATAAAAAATGCAAACCCTAAAAGAGTTGCAGTCAAAATCAATGCCATCACCAAAGGAGTTTCAAGTTCTGCTTGTGCATAGATGATTTGGACACCCAGACCACCATCCTCACTTCCTGAACCGATTATGAATTCACCCACGATTGCACCGATAACAGATAACCCAGCAGATATTCTCATTCCTGCAATGATGTTTGGTATTGCAGACGGAAAACGTAACTTGAAAAATGAAATAAATTTAGATGACTTGTGCATTCTAAATAATTCCACCAAAGTCGTTGGTGTAGATTTCAAACCAAGAAGTGTGTTGTTGATGATTGGAAAAAGTGAGATGATGAGGCTGATGATGATTACTGACTTCTCTTCAAATCCAAACCATAAGACAATAAGTGGTGCAACTGCGACAACTGGAACTGTTTGTAAAAGAATTGCATATGGATACAAACTACGTTCCATGATTTTAGATAAACTCATGACAGTTGCAACTGTAATACCTAGTGTGATAGCAAGAATGTAACCTGTGAATGCTTCTCTAAGAGTGATGATTGCACCCTGCAAAATTATGTCAAAATCACTTATAAAAGTTTTCGCAACAATCATCGGCCCTGGCAGTAGAAACACCATGTCGTATATTCTTGCACCGACTGACCAAACCACCAAGAATAGGATTAGAACCAAAACAGGCGGTATGATGTTTTTCATTGCACTCCACCTATAAAGACCTGAAAGTTTACTCCATATGAAATGATACAATACGACTCATAAGTTGGATGAAACTCAATGATTGTATAAGTTCCTGTTTTTGGATTCACGTACATATCTACCGCAACTCCAACTGGTTTCTTCGCAAGTCCTGTTTCATTCCTGACTTTAGTAAGTTGATTTGCCTTGAATATCAACTCTTCTTCTTTTGCTTTGATTGCAGAAAACGTTTCGGTTTCATCTGCACACATAATTGGTTTATCGTTCCATTCACCTGCTGATATACAAATCGGTACAAATAACCCTAATATAATTACAAATAATTTTTTTGTTATTTCCATGTTTTTAGTTTCATTGATATGTCGTTTACCAGTTTTGTGAATTGAGATTTTTGTCTCAATTTTGCATCTCGTTTTTTGAATGGTATGTCAACGATATGTTCTATTTTGCCTGGTCTTGGTGACATCACAACCACACGATTTGAAAGATAAACCGCCTCTGGAACGTTGTGAGTGACCAGTATAGATGTGAACTTTTCTTTTTTCCAGAGTTCGTGTATTTCCTCTTGTAGAACCTCTCTTGTCAATTCGTCAACAGCAGACAATGGTTCATCAAGAAGTAGATATTCGGGACTGAGAACAAGTGACCTCGCAAGTGATAATCTCATCTTCATTCCTCCCGATAACTGGTGAGGATAACTTTTTTCAAAACCTGTGAGGCCGACTTGAGATAATGCAGAACGTGCTTTGTCTGCACGCTCTGACTTGGGAATAGATTCTAGTTCCATCAATAGTTCAACATTTTTTTGAACTGTCCTCCATGGCAACAAAGCAGCATCCTGAAAAACAAATGCACCTTTTGTTGGACTTGAAACACTTCCATGTGAAGGAACTAGTCCTGCGATTATCCTGAGTAAAGTGGACTTACCGCAACCAGAGGGACCGACTATGGTCAAGAACTCTCCTGCGGCAACGTCCAGATTTACTTCAGATAATGCATGAACTTCATCAAAGTGTTTAGTGACTCCTGAGACACTAATCATGATATTTCACCTTTTATTTGAAACAACCCTTTTTGAATGAAGTATCGTATGAATCATGTGGATTGAAATCAGCTGGTAGAACCTTGACTTCTTTCATCTGATTCGCAAGTTCAACCCATCTTTGAGGGTCTTGACATCCAATCTTACTCCAATCCCTTGGCAGAAAATCTCTCTTCATCAACTCAATAGCATTGTTGTGAATCTCTGCGTTTACCTTCTTACTCTTTGAGAGAATGAAATCTCTGGTGGGTTTTGGATCAACCAAAGATTTTTGAAAGGAAATGCTCAATCGGTCAACAACCGCCTGGACTAATTCAGGGTTTTCCTTGATCATCTTGTCACTTGTGAAGAGAACACTGTAAGGTCTGTATCCCAATGACTCAACTGTAATCTGCTCGTTTGCAACACCTTTTGCATCCAATCTTGCAGGGAGAAAAAGAGAGTAACCCTGTTGAAATTGTTGTGGTGTTCTTGCGAACAGTCCCAAATCACCTGTCAATGGAAATTCTTTGACGTTGTTCAAACCATAGGTATGTTTTACCCACTTCCAATATGTGACACCCATCTTGACCGCAAATGGTCTTCCATCTAAA
>NZAU01000071.1 GCA_002686215.1 Candidatus Woesearchaeota archaeon | reverse complement strand
TGGACTCCGAACGTAGCTAAAACCCCAGTAAAGACCGAGGCTATGAATGTCGGATCGAGATCTTGTTCAGGAAACTGAAGTGCCTTAGGCAGATCTACATACGCTAAAGTTAGAATACCACCAGACCATACCAAAATTCCTAACCTTACGAATGTAGAAAGAATCGCTAGTTGCTCTTCCTTATCTTCAGATGCCTCTTTGAGTTTACCTAGAATACCTTTCTTCTTAGGTTCTTCTTTCTTTTTTACTTCTTCTGGCATCGATATACATTTCTGGCAGCTCTATTTAGTTCAATCAATCTTCTAGATATACGTTGCCAGATACACTAATNCTATAATCATCAGATGTNTAAAATGGATGCACTGCATGATTCAGTCGTGCAGGGAAGAATGCCATCTTCCATTCAAAACTTTTATCAATNTTAAGATATTCTGTATCCAGTCCACCCAATGCATTGTTGTATTGAAAGGTGAATGCTGCTGTCTCATCACCCTTCAGGTTATATCTCTGTCTCTCTTCTGTCAGATCATAGGGGATCTGCACCCAGATCACAAAGGAAAATACTCCTGAGTGAATATGAATAGGATTGAAGTCATACTTCTTCTGATAGTTGACCCATAGTTTCTTCAGTACAAACCTAGCGTTCTCATCTCGCATAGACTCTGCTATGCCCATACTAGGTTGCATACCGAAGTGTTCTAGATACACCCCCGCCAGGTGGGACGTGAACATCGATATCTCATCAGTTAGGGGTAAGTGCCACTCCTCATCTATATGCCCTCTCAGGGTGCTTCTAGCGTCCTCTGAGGGTGTCTTACCTACGGCAGCAATACTTTTCTGTATNTCTGCCTTCACAGCGTCAGGGACCTCAATCAGCAGATACCCTGGTGATTGAAGCCACTTAACATGATAATTAAAGTCACTCATTCGGTTGGCGCTTCTTCCCGATATTATACTTCGATTCTAGCGTCCACTCAGATTTTTCTTTATATGCAATGACTTTGATCTGACTCAAGGGTGCTGCATCTACAACACTATCCTCATTTACAATCTCTACCAATCCCCAGTCAGATAGGAGTTTGATAATACGGTTACGTCTCTGCACATCATTCTCNGACAGATTTGCTTTCTTGCCGTCAAGCGCAAACAGTTCCTTGAAGTGAACAATATAATATTGTCCCTTCTTATGCAGGATGTGACATGACTGATACAACTTCTTTTCTTTTCTAGAAGCAACACCAATACGGGTAAGAGTTTCGCGTACCTTCAGGAAATCATCTGGTTCCTTCAGATTCACCTCAACCATATCATTCTTCGTCCATTGGACTTCTTTCACTTCGCTCATCTCTTCTTACCCCCTTTATTCAATTTGGTTTTAATAACATCGAGTTGAGTAGGAGATAAAATCCGCAATGCTTGCAATGCTTTTTCGGTAGAGTAACCGTAGTATTGCTTGACATACTCTAGATCTTTCACCTTTTCTTTTTTGCCCCAAGGAGAAAATCTCTTGCGGGGTCTCACGATATTTATAAAGAAATCATATTGCAGTTTCTTGTCCAGTCCAGGATACTGATTCATCTCATTAGCAAACATCACAGTATCCATGTGATGAGACATACACTTATTGATAATAAAGGNAGGATAGTTCTTCTCCCATCCAGGATCTTCATCCTCCAGNAAGTTCTTCTTACTGAAGTTAATAGTATTGAGGTAATCCTTCAGAGGATACCTTTCATCATACGACATAGTTCAACAGCAGNAGTTCTTTACGGGATTGTTGTTCTTGCATATACTCTCCGACCGATCGCATTGTGTAGGTGTGGTCGTATTCATAAGGCGTCCAGTCAATAAAACGAGACTTAATAAGATTTGAAGAGTTATAAGATACCATTTGATCACAGACGTACCTATCGCAAGTGAAGAAGAACTCATCATGATCAAACCCTTTATGCATATTGCCACGTTTACCGTAAAGGTTTGACTTGATTTCGTAAGGGGGATCTAGATATACAAAGACACCCTTATCGTCTGTCATCAGTTCTTCGTACGACAGATTAGTGATTTTCCAGTTTCCAATGATCTGCTGGTAGTAGGGAAGTTTCTCGATTCCTCGCACACTAAAGTTTGAGTCGGACGCCTGCTTGCTGAACGAGGAGGACTCAGTGAGACCAGAGAAAGAGCACTTGTTAACAATATAGAAACTGACAGCACGATCCTTAGTAGTAGTCTGTCTGAGGGGTTTGGAAAGATATTCTTTAGCCTCAAGGAAAAGGTACTTTGCGGAAGCGGGGTCAGGGTGCCTTTGTTTAAGTTGGAGCAGGATGTTCTTAATTTCATTGCCGTTCTCCTGTAGTTCACGCCAGAAATTGTAAAGGGGTTCGTACAGATCGTTTACCCAAATATCTAGTTTGGGATACATCTGTGTAATATAAAGTGCTACGGATCCACCACCAATNAAGGGTTCACGAAACTCTTTGTAACCATCAAAAAGTGGGAAGAACTCTGCCATCTTCTTAACAGCACGAGACTTCCCACCAGGATAACGAAGGGGGGTTTTCAGAGAGGTCATACAATCAATTTTTTCTCGGGAAGGACGATGTTGCTACCAAAGATTTTAGCATACTGTTCAATGACTGATGGTGCCACTGCAACAGAATAGATGACATGTTTCATATCAAGACCAATCTCAGGTTGGTCATTATCAATCACAGTTGCCCAAGGAGCGAATCCTACTTGACCCTGTTGAGGAATAACAACTAGAGCATTTTGAATAGTGATAACACCGTTCTGCCAGTCAAGAACTTCAGCAACGATCTCTTCACCAGTAACGAGTCGAATAAGTTTTACGTCCATCATTTGAAATTACACTCCAGCATTAGTTGAGTAAGACAAGCGAGTAGATTGATTTCCTGGTCTACAACAAATGCAGACTTGTATTGATACTCAGCAATAATCAGAACGGCAGCAGCGACACTAGGACCATCCATTACACCAGTCAGATTATCGTACAGTTTACGCATGATTGATGTAGGATCAGAATCAAGGTTCTGTGTCACCCACTTCTTCACATCGTTGAACCTCTTGTTCTTCAATGCTTCTACAAGGGTGTCTACATTAGCATCACCTAACGTCGCCAGAATGCCAGTGTCAATAGACCCTGTGCTCGCGTATCGTTGGAGTTCATTGAGGGTTCGTCGGAAGTCAGGGAAGTATTTCTGAACGACTTCTGCCACAACTCTAGGTTGGAAGGAGACCTCTTCGCGTTGGAGGATATCTCGGCAACGATTGAAGAAAGCGCCTGCCAACTCTTGTTTAGTTTGTCCACGAACATTGAACTCAACAACGGTTGTTCTACTATGTAGAGGTTCGATTATCTTGTTCTTGAAGTTACAGGTAAAGATAAAACGACAGTTTTTCTGAAACTCTTCGATCGATGCCCTAAGGAGTAGTTGTACGTCGGGCGTCGTATTGTCTGCCTCATCAATGATAAGAACCTTGTGCTTAGCATTAGCAGTGAGAGACACAGTAGAAGCAAAGGATTTTGCTTGATTGCGTACAGTGTCCAAGAATCGACCTTCATCGGACCCATTGATAACATAGTAATCTGCTCCTAGTTCATGACATAGTGCTTTCGCAATAGTCGTCTTACCTACACCAGCAGTTCCAGACAGGAGAAGATTAGGAATCTCGCCCTGGTCAATGAAACTCTGGAAGGTTTGTTTCACACTGGCAGGAAGTATACAGTCCTCAACTTTCTGAGGACGATACTTCTCTACCCATAAAAAATCATTCATCAGTTGTTAGGTTCGAGTGCAATGAAGTATTTGATACCGTCGCCACGGAACTCGGCAACGTTTTGCTTACTGATCATAACGTGATAACTGCCTGGCAGCAACTTCAGGTTCTCAACCTTGAAGCAGAAGCAGAACTCTTCATCACCGATCACAGCGTCAGGAAGTTCAACAGAGTAACTGTTAGAAGTATCATTCTTCTTGTCTGTCACCATGATTTGTGCAGCACCTTCGTGACCATACAGACACAGATCGGGAAGTTGATACACAGCAGCAGCACGTTGAAGTTGCTGCAGAACATCAGCACTCAGAGCAAAATCAACATCAATAGAAGGAAGAGTGATTGTTTTCTCAGGAGGTTGAACAATGACATCAGGATCTGCATAGAAGAAACGAGTCTTAGAACGACCACGCTCATCACTTACAGTGACGTAATTGGACTGGGAAGTATCGATCTTTGGCGAATCAAAGAGAGACAGACCGCCAAGGAATACACCCAGATCGTAAATAGAAATCTGCGAATCAAACTGCTCTTCGACTTTAGCGATAGCAAGAATGTTTTTGTTGATACTAAGAGTAGCAATTGTATTGCCAGGTTTGATGACAATAGATTTATTGATTGAACAAAAGTTCTTGAGGACTTCAATTGTTGGGCGGGTAATTACGGTCATTGAGGATACGTTTCAGTAGGGGGTGCAGATTTGTCGCTGAAGTAAAGAAGGAGAAGACCGTAGTGAAGGATCTTGATGATGTCACGACGGGCAGTTCCTTTCCTATCATATCGAGAAGCATACTTTAGGATGTTGCTCCTACAGAATGCCTCAGCATCTCCACAGGCATCAATCAGATCTAGCGTCTGGACACTATCATCGCCAGTTGCATAGTGTTGATTGTATGTGCCAATGATATAGTCTTTGAGCTCCCGAAGGAGCTCCTCTTCATTGTATTTCATAATCAGATGGTTTCTTCAACTTCATTATATTCCGAATCTTCTCCTGCGTCAACCTTCGTATAGAGATCGAGGAAAGATTGCTTAGTATCTTCATCAAATCGGTTGGTGCAAGTGGTAATTGCTGTCATGCGATCACCAAAGATTTCAAAGGCACGAACGATATGAACAAGACGACGGGTAGTAACAACTTCATCAACACCACCGTCAAAGAAAGTCTTACGGATCACACCTGCCCACTTGATCAGATTGTCTGCAAAGATCTCATCACAACCAGAGTTCATAAGAATCTTATGCTCAATGGCAGCAGAAGGATAATCCTGCTCAAATGTGATTGGGAACCTTTCAAGGAACGCTTCGTTCAGGATATTGGTTCCCACAAAGCGACCGTCATCAGAACCCTTACCCTTGGTATTNGCAGTAGCGATAACATTGAATCCTTCTTTGGGTTGGATATACTTACCAATCTTCTTCAGGAAGACACCCTTACCCTCAAGGACAGACTGCAGACACAGGATCTTGTTACTNGCAAGGTCNATCTCGTCTAGAAGAAGTACAGCTCCCCTCTCCAGAGCNTCGATGACAGGACCATTGTGCCAAACAGTATCNCCATNNACGAGACGGAANCCNCCAATAAGATCATCCTCNTCCGTTTCGATNGTGATGTTNACACGNATCAACTCNCGNTTCGNTGCAGCACAAGCCTGCTCAACGGACANGGTTTTNCCNTTNCCNGAAAGTCCTGTGATAAAGACAGGGTAGAATTGACGAGAGGAGATAACTTTGCGAACATTGCTGAAGTTACCAAAAGGGACATAGGAACCATCTTTATTAGGAACGTAGGATACTTCGATTGCAGGGGCAGCGGAAGGTGCCTCATATGCTCGCGCAATTTCTTGAGCAGAGAGATTCCACTTACCCGTACCTGATTTATAATCCTTCAGACGCTTACAGGCAGTAGCATAGGATACATTCAGAGAAACTGCTGCTTCCCGAATGTTGTTACATCCGACTTCAGTGCCAACTTTGTCAGTAAGATACTCTACGAGTTGTTCGGTGGTGACTGGGTTTGGAGCGAAAGGCATTGGATTCTCGGATTGTTTTGTTTGTATGTGTTTATTATAGCAGATGGACTGGGGTTTGTGCCAGTCCTGGGACAGTTATTTAATCGAACACTGCTGTCACACCCATCACGGTTGCTTCAGGGTTGCGAGCGAGAGCGATCTTTCTGGCATGATCGTAGTCTCTTGCAACTACGATCTCATCAAACACGGTGCCAGCGATGAACAGTTGTACTTTACACTTCATGATTTGAGTTGTGAAATAAGTTAAGTTTGGTTGTTGATCGTTATGTGTATTATAATCTCCGCTCATGCGATTTGCTCAATGAATGCATTGAGGATAGTTTTGTTTGTCATTTTAGAACCCATATGCTTTTTGAATGCACGTTGCAATTCTGCTCTAGTTGCAGTTGATCCTTTTTG
>NZAU01000070.1 GCA_002686215.1 Candidatus Woesearchaeota archaeon | reverse complement strand
CATATTAACGTCAAACACTTTTGTTTAGTTTGTCGGACAAATCTTTTATAAGATTTAACGTGGTTCTCGTATCGAGACTTATCACTTCCACCTCTTCCCCTTTAGAAAAAATATGTAAATTCACACACTTATCGCCTTCTCTTACAGTAACGTACTTGCTCATAGGTCAATATCCAGATCTAAATCATGTGCTATTGACGCAACACTCGTGGCATAAGGAAGATGATATGTACTGGTAGGACTATCGAAAGATAGCTCAGTATCCCCCTGCTTTCCCGCCCAAGAGAAGCGGCATTTCCACACAATTATTTTTGATATAGCTGAGTGTACAGGGTCAGGTCTATGCACCGTCAACCCAACATCAGCCTTAGCAAACCAAGCCGCTGACCCAGATATGTCGTATCCTTTTGGGGCAGGAATGTCTCCATTACTATCACGCATCATCTTAGTTGGGTGCGCGACAAACCAAAGATGTATTCCGTGCGCTTGTGCAAAAACTCTTAATCGTGTCAGAACATCTGATACCCACTCAGTTTCCGCTATATCCTTATCCTTTTGGATATAGTTATAAGGGTCTATGATTGCTCCCCTTATACCATGCCGTAGAACGGCTATCTTCAATCGCTCGATTATGCTGTCAACAGAGGACAAAGTTCCATCTGCCTGATAGATAAAAGAAAAGTTCGATTGAACAAATTGCTTTCCCCCCTCCATTTCTTCTTTTGTCATTCTTGGTGTTTTACCATCAAAAAATGGCAACCGTAAAAATTTACTAATNAACTTAGCGATATGTATTTTTGGCTCGTTTTCAAAACTACAAATTGCAAACTTCCANCCCTCNCGTTCCGCCAAGTTGATCATCAATTGATCTATAAATTCTGACTTGCCAGAACTGGGATGACCAGTGACTACAGTAAGCTGACCCTCGACAATTGAATACAATTCATCAACATTTTTGTAGCCAGTCGATACGCCTGACCCAACGCCTTTTTCATAGATTTCATCTACATCTTCAAAGAAATGTTTTGCGTCAAACAGGCCAGAAACAGGCCAAGGTGTTGCGCTTGAAACAAGTAAATCAATGCCATCTTTGCCATGCTTTAAAAGCACATCGTTGGCATCTTTACAGTCTTCTGGATAGTGAACTTTATAAACTTTATCCTTACCTATTCGCCTTGCTATTTCCTCAGCCATAGCTTGACCTGCATCGTCAGCGTCAGTGGCTATTAGTATTTTTTCTGCACTGTCTAATTTATCTTTAGCATTCCATAAGAACTTGAATTTATTATCTTCTTTTGGATCAACGTGGGTCTCTGCAACCTTCATCACTGCGCCATTTGGCACTGAAACACTGTTGNTATAACCTGCCTCGATCATTGCCAGAGCGTCCATTTCGCCCTCGCAAATAATTAAACAATCATCTTCTGTAACATTCTCGATGTTGAAAAAAGTTTGGGGCGCACCATTACAAGCAAAGCCCTTACCCTCGATTGATCTAATCTTCTGAGCGTATTGCTCACCCTTGTTTGTGTAAGGNAAAAATATGCACCCAACCTCTGCTTGAGCAGAGTGAATATAATTCCTGCCGAATGTAAGATTTGCTTTTNTGGCAGTTTCCTCTGATATGCCTCTTTGACGNAGAAAACTAATCGCGTTTTCGCCAAGTGGAGATGTCTCTATTTTTTTTGCAACGGACACAACTTCAACCTTTCTCTGAACTTTGATTGTGGGGAATNTATCATTTATCGAAACGAGTCCATTCATGCCACAGTGCCAACAATTGTACACTGCCTCTTCGGACTCAATCTTGAATGATAAAGTTTTTTCGTTTTTCTTTTTACGGCTGTGACTACAGCTTGGACATGATATTTTGTGTTGACCCTGACCTAACCTAAAAGCCCAACCGCGCAATTCTTGTTCTACTTGCACGTTCTGGTTCCTACTCTGATCCGACTAGCATAGTTATCAGACTGCCGATCAGTCAACCCACTAAATTTAGTGCCTACCTATATATAATAATACTATATAATCTCTCTCTTTTTAAGAGAGAGATAGATTATATATTAATTATATTATTTATATTACACGCGCTCACGCGAATTATAGTTCTAGGATTCTCTCTATCGAGTTGCCAGTAAATCATCTTTTGTTTTACCTGACGATCATTGGCATAAATCTTATTTTGCATACAATCGAGAATCAAACTTTCATCGAGGTCAGGTCTTCTTGATGCGTAGTAAATTATCATCTCAACCTTAACATCTTCAGTGATTAATTCATCGAGAACAGGGCATTGCGAATCAAACGCCTTGACGTAATCCAAAGCCTTTTTTGACTTTATAAACCGAGGNCTACCACCAATCAAAACAGCCTTTCGACTATTCGCTTTACTGGCAGGTTCNCCNAAAATTGTGAAAGAAGTATACCCCAAAAAACCCTATTGACCCCCAACCNATAATATGATTTAAACACATCTGTTCGGAGTACACAAATGAAAATAACAAACAAAACTGGGTTACCAGATTCTTTTCTTAATTTTGCTCGTGATGATAAGTACACAAAGGGCAAAGCNGATATCAGCGTAACAACATTAATTGATAGCCCTCGTGTGCGAATCATGCGAGACNTTCATGCTGACAAATTAGAGACAGATGTTNTNGATATGATCTGGCCTNTNTTNGGTACGGCAGTNCANCACATTCTNGANAGNTCNAAGNANACNGANANNGTTACNGTTGANGAAAGATTGTTNGGTNAGGCNCTTGGTTGGACGCTTAGTGGAGCGNTAGATCATCAAGANCTTTTNNNNGATGGCACTGTNAGAATTACNGANTACAAAGTTACNTCAGCTTGGTCTGTTATNCTTGGAAANGATGANTGGNCTTTGCAGCANAANTGNTANGCTTGGNTNNTNAANAACTCTATNGATGGNNNGAATAGGGGCAGAGACGTAAGCAGCTTACGCATATGCGCTATATTGAGGGATTGGCAGAGGAAGAANGCTTTATTNGATAANGACTANCCACAAGCCCCTGTAGTGATTGTAGANNTGCCAGTNTGGTCTGGNANNCANGCTAACGATTATATNCACGAAAGAATTACTCATCATCAGGACGCACAGATTATGTACGATACTGAGGATAGATTGCCGCTGTGTAGCTCAGAAGAAATGTGGGCGAAGCCAGATACATTTGCGGTCAAAGAAAAAGGAAAGGTAAGAGCCAAGAGAGTTCTTAATTCCGAAGAAGAAGCCAAAGAATATATTGGCGATAATAAAAACTTAGCAATTGAATTTCGCAAAGGTGAAAGAACCAGATGCGAAGGATATTGTGCAGTTTCAGAGTATTGCGATCAGTTTAACGGATGGAGAAAAACATGAGTGCTAATTTCGCAAAGGCTGTTGAGAGCCTTCAAAAAGCTCAACAAGAATTTGAAACACCTC
Source organism: Candidatus Woesearchaeota archaeon (assembly GCA_002686215.1). The sequence continues at coordinate 2,666 of NZAU01000070.1, read as the reverse complement.
ACAAAGATATGACAAACGCATACCTTGGAAATAAGTATGCTAGTTTGGATAGCTGCATTAGTGCAATCAAACCTGCCCTACACAAGAATGGTTTTGCCCTTGTTCAATCAGGTGGTAAAGATGAGTTTGGTCACTTTGTTGATACAAAATTTGTCCACATATCAGGTGAGATTTTTTCTAGNAAAATTTATCTTGAGCTAGATAAAACAAATATGCAGGGCGTTGGTAGTGCGGTCACATACGCGAAACGGTATGGCTTACTTAGTTTGTCTGGTATGGAACCAGATGAAAATCCTGACGATGATGATGGGAATAAGGCATCAGGTACTAAACCTAAAAAAAGTTCAATTGAACAAAAACCTGAAAANAAACCAAGTCCCCCGGCGTCTACTTCAGGGAATTTACCNNAAAANCANANNGCACNTAGNTCTTGATGGATTAGATTTGTAATGGAAGACGATAAGCCCTTGGGTGTNATCACAAATACTATTTCATGGGATAAGAAATACAAAACCCCAATGAGATTTTATGATTGGCATTCATGGGCTGATGTTCTCTGCGCTTGGATNGATGATGCAAAGAACGTCAAACAATTACATAAGTTTGCTGATGCAAATAAGAGGTCAATCAACCTCGCAAAACACCAAAGCNTGACTTCATACGAGTCNGTAATAGATAAGCTCAGATACAAAAAAAAGGAGTTATCATGACAGAGCAATTAAAAAAACCAAGCGGTGTACTCTTCGAACAAAAGAAGAANACAAACCAAAATCANCCAGATCATACTGGGCATGTTGAGCTTAGTATAGATATGGTTAAGCTGATCGTGAATGAGATCAAATCAAATAGTTCTAAATACGCTAATGAACATTTTAAGATTAATCTTGCTTGTTGGCAAAACATTGCAAAATCTGGTCAGCCTTACATGAGCGTCAAGGCAAGCATCCCTGAACCAAAGAAGGATGATGATCTTAATGATGAAATACCATTTTAGGAGTTGAAGATGGAAATAGAGTCTCAAAATAAATTAATAAAAAATTATCTTGAAAATGGAAACAGCATCACTGGATTAGATGCCCTTAATAAATTTGGATGCATGTGTTTGCCAAGAAGGATTTGCGACATAAAAGAAACTGGNTTTCCAGTAGAAAGTCAGTGGATTAAAACTCCTTCTGGTAAAAGAATAAAAGAATATTGGATGTCTGTTGAAAGTTCCGAAGCATAAAAAAATTCGGGATGAGAAATACCTGAAGACTCTGCGGGGTTCTCCCTGTTTAGTCTGTGGTCGTGGCGCAGAGGCGCATCATCTGATGTGCGTAGGGGAACGCGGATTAGGTTATCGCTCAGGGGATAACTGGGCAGTGCCTCTGTGCCACAATTGTCATATGAACCTTCATCAATTTGGTAATGAAAAGAAATGGTGGAACCTAGAAGGTATCGATGTGATTGGATGGGCAGAAAAGAACTGGGATAAGTACAATGACAAGACCGACTTATGAAACACAGGANCATTTAAAAAAAGAAGAAGAGTTNGCAAAGTTTGCAGCTTATAAATGGAATTGTGAAATGCGAAAGCAAGATAAGTTTAATCAGTTTGACTATGTTGCTATTAATAATGGCAAGGTAAGAGCTTTTGTTGAATTAAGATGTAGAAGCAATGAGTATAATAAATATCCTACTTGTTTCGTAACAGCTAACAAACTTTCTTCTGCTTTTTCTATGCATCAAGCCACAGGATTAAAAATACTGTTTCTTGTGGGATGGTCAGATAAAATAGGTGTTGCAAATTTAGTAAAGCAATATCCCATAACAATAGGTGGCAGGTTTGACAGAAATGATAAGGCAGACATAGANGCCTTAGCAGAAATACCAATATCTGATTTTCAAATATTTGGAGAGGTAAATGAGTACACATACAGTAAAGNCTAATCGTAGNCATCCCGATGCAGATCGGCAGCGCATACAGGTTGGTCANATTACTTTTGAATACAGCANNAAGAATAAGACGTTTGCTCTTAAAGCTTGTGAGGCTGAACATGCAAAAGATAGAAAACCTTTGTTCACAGGTTTTATTGAAAAAGGAATGCANAAAGAANTGTTGCGNTTGGCATCTGNTTTTAGANGAATAGAGGAGCANAAAGATGANTGAAGTTAGAAAAAATGCTATGAACTTNGAGGCNGTAAAGNTCTCAATGTCACAAAATAAAGAGGGGGTTATNTTAAGATTATCCGTTCATCCAAATGACTGNCCACCTGATTTACATACAGATTGGGTTGGGAGCCGATATGTGGTCGCTATGGTTAAGCTAAACGATCAAGATGAGATAGAGACTAGAGAACAAGAACAGGCCATACAGAGGCTTATATCGTCCTGTGGGCTANTGTGTAGAGACCCAGACTTTCAATCCTATCTTGGTGTTGACGGAGAGGATGCTGCTGTGGACGAAATAAGAAAGAGATGTGAGATCTCATCTCGATCAGAATTTAGGGAGAATGTAATTGCTAGGGCAAAATTTATTGAGATACGAGAGGATTATAAAAAATGGACGAAGTAGAAGAGGATAAGTACATGAACACTGTAGAGCTTAGAAACTATATGTCTGTTTCAAAGGCAACGCTGTGGAGAATTGTAAAAACTGATGATCGAATGCCTAAGTCTTACAAAG
>NZAU01000069.1 GCA_002686215.1 Candidatus Woesearchaeota archaeon | reverse complement strand
TCAGCTTCATCTTGAACCACACAATCGAAGTGGTCGAGACAATCTTCGGGTAACCAAGTGGCATGAGGACCTCCGATGATGGTGTATGCTTTATCACCATACTTCTTTTTGATATTACGGGCTACCTCTTTCATATCATCTATTTGTGGTGTAACTGCTGTAATACAATAGATGTCTCCCTCAGGCGGATTGTCGTATGAGTTGTAATCTTCCCTCAAATCCCACAACTCACATTCGAAACCATCTCTCTCTAAGACAGCTGCAAGATATAGGATACCAAGTGGTGCATATGCGAATTGTTTTGCATCCATTTTAGCATCGGGATTTACTATAATTACTTTTTCCATATTACTTTCTTCTATATAAGTTATACATTGAATACCTATTTTTTTTACTCAAATTAATATCTACCTCATGTTGAATCCTACTAGCTACATCATCATTTATTGTATGATTCATTACAACTACGTTTGAACATATTGGTTCAACGTTAAATTGTATTTGACGACTAAACTTATCATATCCTAATCTTGCATTATCATGTACTATGTATTCCGATGAAAATGTTGGAATTAAGAATTTTAACTGACCTTCCCATGTCTTTTCCCACTCTGTATTTAAATACAAAATTATGGTAAAATCTCTTTCATCGGAAGCTGCATCTTCATGAACACCCATATTACCATATGGTGGTATTATATTTATATGTTGTTTAAATAAATCGTAATTATTTACATCATCATTATATAAATATTTAAGAGCTTTTTTAGTGACTTTATTTACAACTTTATTGTTAAATTTTTTAGCTACGTTACCAATTGTAAAAGCCACTGCCAAATCAGATATACATGGAATATTAACTTTTTCATAAAGTGATAGACTAGAACGATAGATAATATAAAAAGCATCTCTTACAAACTGATAGGTATAGATTACATTTCCATCATCATTGTATAACTGGTCTATATTTTTAATACTATCATTACCATCACGAGACCTATCTCTGTTTAAACTTTCATCTTTTATAAATTTTTTAAACCATTCAACAAAGGTTGAATTACTTGTTCTATGATTTTTTACAAATTCAGATACGTTGTCTAATTGATTTTGATAATCTTTTATGAATGAATGCATCTCTTTGATTTCAGTTTCATCAAATACTTCATCTAAAGAAAATACATTGAACCCATAAAAACCCTCATCTATTTTTTTGTGATACCAGTCTTCTGTATTCATCATCAATCCCAATTGTGATAGATTCCTCTATCGTCATAAAAACTACGAGGCCATAAATGACCTAATTCTATAGCAGGACAAACAATACCATTTAAGATATTGTAATGTGCATATTCTATAAGTTCAATCGAATACATATTTACTTTTTCGTCTGTATCATACTCAACAATATTACTTATGTTACTATATTTTTCTCCACCATTATCCAAAAAAGTATTCTCTACAACAATAGGTTTTCCCACCATCAATCTACCTGGCACACCACCCGATTGTCTACCACTTGGGTGCATTGAACCTGAAATACTACTATCCCACCAATCTGTTGCTTGTGGGTGTATTCCATTGTGTTCGTGGTCTACGTTTGAAACAAGACTGTAAATTAATTTGTTTCTATTTTCTTCTGATGTTGTGTAAGTTGTATCTAAATATTTTTTAATAAAAACATCTATATCAAACACTTGCCATCCAGCTGATTTACCAGCTCCCACTATTGGATAATCTTTCGTTACTGTTACTTCACTACCATTCTCTAATTGTATTGTTACAACATCGGATAACGAAAACTCTTTCTTAATTATATTAGTAGCAAAACCACCCTCTGTTGGATTGTGTTCTAAATTTGCTGCATCAAAACTTGGGTTTGAAGCATTCATTACAATTAATTTATCATTTGTAGTTAAATCTTCAATGTTTTTTGTGGTATTGTTGAGTAAACGTATCTTCGTTCCCTCAATCATGTATGATATCCAACTTTCCACTAATTTTCTCTCCAAATGTCAGTAGTTACACAATGAAATGAACCACCAAGTGTTCTTGAATGTCTAATCTGTAAAGGAACACTATCAATCTTATGTTTTTGTAATAATTTTCGTAATTTTACTTGACTTTTATCCAAAATAACTGTATTTTCATCAATTGATAACAAATTTAACCCAATCCAAGTCGATGCGTGGTTAAAATCACCATAATATCCGATATCTTCACAAGGTGGACACCAAATCTTATCCCAACTCTTCAAAACTTCTGGCATATTGTCTTCATTTACTCTTTCTGGATTCAATAAACACAATCCCTCTCTTAAAAGAGCTATAGTTGAGTCAATATGAATGTAAGAATACATATTTTCAAGAACATGAACCTTATATTCATCACCTAAGAAGTTTTGTAACCATTTTGCACCAAGTTTATTACCTGTATTTGATAATAAATATAAAATATCATTGTTACATCTTAATATATTTGCTGCATCAAAAATTGGTTCTACATTTGTAAGTGTTAATTCATTCAAGTTATCTCTCTGATAACAATCATCTCTTAATCTTGGTTTTGGTGCTGATACCCACTTTGCACCATCTTTCATATAGTCAATAAACTGATCTCTAAATCCAAATGTTTCAAAATAACGAGACCTTAAAGTCATTGGTGATTCTATAATCGTATCTCCAATTACTGTAACACTATCTCTCGGACAAAATGTATAATATCCGTCTGACATCCAATCGGTTGTCTGAAATATTTTTGTATTTTCCATAGGTTTCATTCTACGAACTTTAATATTGAAAAAAGATTTTAAAGATTGAGAAAGAATATCCAAATCTTCTTTTGTTTCTTCTATAACTTGTTCGGGATAATATCCTACATACACATCGTCAATATTATTCATATGTGCATAATTAATACAATGTAAATCTTTACTTTTAATTGGATTGTTTGCATACTCTGCAGTTCCAACAAAGACTTCTCTTAATCTATCCCATTCGTTATTGACTCTAATCAAGAAACACTCCTTGTTCAGATAACTCTGTGTATTGTTCGTAACCATGAGAATCTTCATTGATAGTTGGTGTCTTATCCATTATAATAATACCTCTTGCAGCATCTTCGGGAGTCATATACATATTCCAACCTATCATACCAAAGTTATCCTCTCCATATGGTTTATCTAAGTGACGACCTGAGTTAGAAGCAAGTTTCAACCACTCATAACTTTTCTTATCATTAGTTAATATCATACCACCCTTACCAATGTGAATTCTTTTTTTCATTTGAAAAGATATTATATGTAAAGAGTTTCTAATGCCTGAATACATATTTTCAGTCCATCTACCAGCTCCGTCTGTAATATTAAATGGATGTAAATCATAAACACCTTTCCATTTTTCATCACTAAACTCAACATTAAATCCTGCATGCTTTATAGCCATAGGAACTGAAACCCAAGTTCTTGATGGTATCGTAACTGTATTTGGAAATCCTTTTTCATGACCATAGAAATGTCTATGATGTTTTAGAGATAAGAAAATACCATTGGTGCAAGAGTCTACAGCACAAGCATATTTACTTCCTGCGAACTTAGCAACCTTTTCTTCAAACATTGTTACAACGTCTCTAGCATCTTTCCAATCATATCCAAGTTCTCTAACCTCATCAAGTTCTTTTCTTTGTAATTCTTTTGGTGGAATACCCAAAGGCCACTCTCTGTATTTACTCATTAGTAATTTCCTCTCTTTTAGCATTCTCACCTTTTCTATATTCACAATTNTGTTTTACATACATCAACAATAGATTTCTACGATATTCCTCAGAATTATTGTTATCAGAACCATGTATTAAATAATTGTGTAAAAATGTCACATCACCAGGTTTTGCTTCTAAGTAACCTCTGTCTTCATGAAAAGGTGGTTTGTGACTTTTCGGTAGAACATAAATACAACCATTCTCTATTGTTGCTTCATCAATATGAACTAAAACATTTATTGTATTTCCAAATCCAGCTTGTGTCCAATAATCATCTTGATGATATGGAAATCCTGTAGTTGATGGTGGTTTGAATCTTAACTGACTTTGTATAGGAATATTATTACCAATAAACTTATGTATCATACCACGTAATACACCATCAAACATTATCTCCTTAACTAATCGTGATGTTTTATGTGGATGCATAGATATATCTAATTCATATCCTATCGAATCAATTTCTTCTCTTAAATTGTTGATATAACTTTCACTAAATAATCCCCTTTCAGTATAGAACCCATATGTATTATATTCATNTAACATTTTTATACCACCTTATAGTTTTTTCTAATCCATCACGAAGACTTGTTTTAGCTTCCCAACCTAATTCATTTTTTATTTTACTCACATCCAATAGACGNATTGGTATCATAGTTGGTGCCCATCTATTGTAACTGATTTCATTGTTATTGTTTTCTAACTCTTGACAAAGTTTGACTATATCTATCACTTGTGTTCCAACACCACTACCAACATTCCATATAGAATATTTATCAACCTTTTTCATAATAGTTTTACAAGCGTCAACAAAATCATCTATATAAATAAAGTCTCTAACATCCTCACCATTTCCCCACACAACTAATGGATTATCACCATTGACAACTTTCATAATTGTAGCAGGTAAGACGTGTGCTCGTTCATCAAACTTGTCGCCTGGTCCGTAGATATTAGATGGTCTAATTACAATACACTCCATACCAAACTTAGAATATGTCTCACATAATTTTTCTGTATATCGTTTCATCCAACCAACCGACTCATATTTCTCATAGATATCACCATAAGTAAACTCTTCTTCGTTGTTGGGTTTTGCACCTGTATAAGGATATACAACACTACTTGACATAAAGATAAACTTCTTTACTCCATTCCTACGACAAGCTTCTATCAGTCTTGCGTTCATAACAACGTTTGGTGTGATATGAGATAGTGGTGAGTTTTCCATAACTTTTGCACCCGAAGTTACTGCTGCACAATGAAATACCACATCAATATTTTTAGTTATTTCATTACAAAACTTTTCGTCTGTCAAGTCTCCATCTTTTGTGGATATACCCTTAACTTCAAATAAATTCTTTTCAAGAGCTTTATATAGATTTGAACCAATCAAACCTGTTGCGCCAGTAACAAGTATCATTACACTTTATCTCCTATTTGGTCTGCAATACATAATCTGTTTACATCTGTTCCTCTATTCAAATCATCATATTCACCAGCTTCACCAAATGCAAATGAAACACAATCCGTAGGTTTCAAGTTATGTAACTTACAATACTCTTCTTGTCTCTTTCTAAACTTGTTGAAAGTATAGTCAGGTTCAAATGCTTCTAACAATCTCTTTCCAATGTAAGTAGAGATGTGATTGATTTGTCCCCACTCATTCATAATATCTATATTGTCATCAGCAAAATCTTTGGCGTATCTAATTCCTGCTCTAAGTCTGTTTGCATTATAAAATGTTTTACTTAATGAAAATGTTACCTCTTTAATACAATCATATTTAGATAAATCAAAATCAACCCCACTTGCTATTCCATAATACGCACAATCAATCAAAACAGGAACACCTAACAATGAACATTGACTCAAAGTTGATTTCATCTTAGGATGTTCTGTNCAATAGTCTGAAAAGGGTAGACTTATAATTACAGCATCTCCTTTTTTTATTTTATCATAATCTAAGTAAGACCAATTGTGAAATTTTTTCCAATTAGCTTTATGATAAAAGAACTCACCCTNNAAACAACGAAATCTTCTATCGTGATATTTCATCCAAAAANTATCAAACGATTGTGATGTTCCTGCAGTAAAAGTTTTATGTTGGAAACCATCTAATCCTATCAGTTGATTTAACTTCGATGATTGGATGTGATTATCAAATAAAGATATGAAATCGTGTTTATCATCTTTTGTTAATACGTGAGATACATCAAAGANTTCATTGTATAACTCTATAACCTCTAAATCNGGTATTGCTCTACCACCTCTAAATTTATCTATNTCCATTTTGTAAAACTCTTTTTCTCTTTTTTCAATATCATAATTANTTGTCTCTGTTGTCATGATGCATGGAATTTCAACTTCATCAATATCCGTTATTATATCTTTTAAACACATTAAACGATTATAGCCATCCGATACTTCTAATGTTGACTGAATGTATATTGGTTCTTTTAAACCATACTCTAAAATAAGTCTTTTCAAATACTGATTAAGTTTTGGTTTATCTTCAGTCATACTTAAATGTTTAAACTTAATCCAAACAACTCTATCCCTAACCTCTTCAAAGATATTATCTATTGATAAAAGTTTTGACTTCATTTGTGTCCTGTTAGTTGTAATGTATATCTATAACCTTTACCTATGTTAGCTGCCATATGTTCTACATCTCCAATCCACCATGCATAAGTTCCTGCTTTGTAATCCATGATTGGATTACCATCTACCTCAAAGTAATGTCCACTTCTCCAATCTTCCATAAACAACAAAACTCTCTCTACTTGGTCTAATGTAATATTAAACATCTCTGTATATTGTTTGTAGATATCACCATGTAATGGAAGTATACATCCTGTTTCCATTCTGTAATAATTAACACCAACGTCTTTCCAACCAAAATCTTTTTCTAACCACTCTACTATTTTAGGACTCCACGTTGGATGTTTTTCTCCATGCTTACACATTTGACCTGTGTATAAATATTCTGGATGAACATAACCCTCTTCTCTCCAAACATCCACTTTGTCTTGGTCGTTGAA
>NZAU01000068.1 GCA_002686215.1 Candidatus Woesearchaeota archaeon | reverse complement strand
GTAGGGCAATATCAAATTTTGTAATCAATGATTTATCTAGAACATATATACAATATGTAAGAAACAGGAATGATCAAAAAATAGGATATGTGTTACTTGAATCTCTGTTGACAACATTGAAATTATTGGCACCAATAGCACCTTTTGTTTCGGATAAGATATATCTACTGTTGAAAGATTATCCGCAAGTTTCGCAAAAATCCATACACCTTGAAAGAATACCTTCGCCGGACAAATATAGGATTGATAAAAAATTAGAATCAAAGTATGAATTATTTAATTCAATAATATCAGAAATTCTGGCAAATAGAGAAAGAATAAAACGAAATTTAAGATGGCCAATAAAAAGTATAAATATATCAACAAAAGAATCGAAGTTTTTGAAAGATAACTTAAACTTACTTAAAGATCAGACAAATATTCTAGAAATAAATTTCTTAAAAAATATTGAAGGTTCAAAAATAGAATATTTGCCAAACTATAAATTAATTGGATCAAAGTATGGTAAAGATACAAGAAAAATTGTGGATCACATAANTAAAATGGATATTAAAAATCCAAATTTGAANATGAAGTTAAATGGTAAAGATATAAAATTAAACAAGAGTTTGTATAATGAAATGAGACTTTTACCTGATGGCTCAATTGGTTCAGCCAATAAAGAGTATATATTTACAATAGATACTGAGGAGANTGAATCAATGATAAAATCTGGTTTTACAAGAGAAGTAATCAGAAAAGTTCAAGATGAACGTAAAATCAAAGGTTATAAGAAAAATCAAAAAATAAATTTGAAAATATTTTCTGAAGTNGATTTGGACTTGAATGAGATACANAATAAAGTTAACTCAAAAACTATTGAACTTGTTTCAAAATCAAATAAAAATTTAGAATTTTTCGTTAGAGGNAAAAGATTTTCAGTCTCTTTATAAAGTAGGTTTTATATACTTTTCCCTGNATATATGGTTATGGCACCAGAAGTTGACAAAAGAGTTTGGTCAAAAATTCAAAATGTCGTAGTTTCTGCAAATATTTTTGCAACATTACCNTTAGAAAAATTAGCTGTTGTTTTAGATAATTCAGATTACACTCCTGAAACATTTCCAGGTTTAATTTACAAAGTTGAAGATGAAAATTTATCATTCAAAAAAGCATCTTTCTTATTATTTAGCTCAGGTAGAGTTATTTGTGCAGGTACAAAGTCAATCAAAGATTCCAAGGCTGCAGTTCAACATGTCGTTGAAGATTTGAAAGACGTTGGAATTGAAATTACAAAAAAACCTCAAATAACGGTTCAAAACATGGTTGCTTCCGGATCAGTTGGGGGGAAATTAAATTTGAACGAAATTGTATTTTTATTTGAGAATACAGAATATGAACCGGAACAATTTCCAGGTCTAGTTTACAAGCTTAAAGGTGAAGATGTTCTTCAAAATATTACTTTTCTTCTATTCGGTACAGGAAAAATTGTTATAGCTGGTGCAAAATCTGAAAAAGAAATAAAAGAATCAGTAGTTTTCCTTAGAGAGCAACTTATTGATGTTGGCGAACTAGAAGGATAATAATATAAATTCTTTTAATTAAACTTCATAAAATTTCTTATGGAATCTGAAACTCTTGGTAGATATAGAACTTTCATTGAAAGGTATTATGCCACTCAATTAACAAAAAATGTACAAAAAGGTTCTAGATCCTTGATTATTGATTTTAAAGATCTTACAAAATTTGATATCAACTTATCTGAAAAACTACTTTCTAATCCTAGAGAAAGTTTAGAGTTTATTGATGCTGCAATTCAAGAAATAGAAGTTGGTGAAATTAATTTTAAAATAAGGGCCAGAATAATTAATTTACCTGAATCTCAAAAATTTAAAATAAGAGATTTAAGAAGTGAACATTTGGGTCTATTGATCACTTGCGATGGTTTGATAAGACAGGCTTCAGATGTTAGACCCAGAGTTGTTGTTGGTACATTTGAATGTCCAAAATGTGCAGCTCAATTGAGAGTTGATCAAACTGAATCAAAAATGCAAGAACCTAAATCCTGCAATCAATGTCGACATAAAGGTAAATTTACATTAATTGATAAGAAATTAACTGATATTCAGCAATTGGTAATTGAAGAACCACCTGAAACATTGGATGGTGGAGAACAACCCAAAAGAATNAGATGTATACTTGATGATGATCTTTTAGAACCGGATCAAGAACGTAGAAGATATCCCGGTAATAAAGTAAAAATTGTTGGAATAGTAAAAGAAGTTGCGATGTCTTCAAAAACAGGTGCACAATCAACTCAATTTGATATAATATTGGAATGTAATTCTGTTGAAACTTCAGATGAAGATTTTGAAGAATTAGAAATTTCAAAAGAAGAAGAAACTGAAATTTTGCGGCTTTCCAAGGATCCTAAAATTTATGATAAATTGATACGTTCAATTGCTCCGGTTATCTATGGTTATGAAGAAATTAAAGAATCCATAGCACTTCAATTATTTGGCGGAGTAAGAAAAGTTAAAGATGATGGAACTGAATGGAGAGGTGATGTTCATATTTTACTAATGGGTGACCCCGGTGCAGGTAAATCTATTTTATTAAGATACATAGGTAATTTNGCACCGAAAGCTAGATACGTTGCAGGTAGGGGTGCATCTGGTGCAGGTCTAACTGCAGCAGTTGTAAAAGATGAATTCCTTGGGGGTTGGGCACTGGAAGCCGGAACACTAGTTTTAGCAAATAAAGGAATGGCATGTATTGATGAACTTGATAAAATTTCTGCNGATGATAGAAGTGCAATGCATGAAGCAATGGAACAACAAACTGTATCCATATCTAAAGCAAATATTCAGGCAACATTAATGTCTCAAGCTTCAGTTTTAGCAGCAGCAAATCCTAAATTTGGAAGATTTGATCCCTTCAGACCTGCTCCAACTCAAATTGATCTTCCACCTTCACTAATTAATAGATTTGATTTAATGTTCGTTATAAGAGATATACCGAATCAAGATAATGATGAAAGAGTAGCAAAACATGTTTTGGCACTTCAAGGAGATATTGAATCGACTAAGAGTGATATTGAACATAATTTATTAAGAAAGTATATTGCATATGCAAGACAAAATTGCTTTCCAAAATTATCTGATTCTGCGCAAAAATTAATTCAAGATTATTATGTAAAGATCAGAGGTACTGCCACTGGAGACGGAGGAATTAAATCAATTCCAATATCTGCAAGACAATTACAGGCAATAGTAAGGCTTGCTGAAGCTTCTGCAAGAGTAAGACTTTCAAATGTTGTAAATGAATCTGATGCTCAGAGGGCAATAAAGTTAGTTGANGAGACGCTTAAGCAACTTGGAACTGATCCAGAAACGGGAGAATTAGATATAGATAGAATAACTACTGGTATAACTGCAAGTACACGAAATAAAATGTCGATTGTTAGACAAATAATTGAATCTCTGGAATCTCAATTTGGGAAATCTGTTCCGAAGTCTGAGATTTTTTCAAATGCTGAAAATCAAGGTATTGAGAAACATAAGGCAGAAGAGTTAATAAATCAGTTACTAAGGTCAGGAGATTTATTTGAACCAAAAAATGGATTTATTCAACGCTCATAAATATAATACCTTATAAATCAAAGAAATATGATGATATATGGCGATTAAACGATCTACTGCGTATAGAATAAGATTAAAGAATATTGTAAATTCACCATATGAAAAGAGAGAAGGATTTAATCCAAGTGTCATTAAATTTAATAATTTAGAAATATCTCGAGTCAATGTTATAGCATCAATTGTTGGAAAGTATTTGACGGATGATCAAAACTATTGTGCAATCACATTGGACGATGGTAGTGAAACAATTAGGGTTAAGAATTTTGGTGCAGAAGTGGGCACTATTAAAGAATTAAATGTTGGAGATATTGTAAGAATTATTGGGAAAGTTAAAGAATATAATGAAGAAAAATATATTGCTGGAGAAATTTCTAAAGTTTTAAATCCAAATTGGATTATTGTTAATGAAATTGAGTTGAGCAATCAAAAACAAACTACNACAGATAGTTCAACCGCCGATTCAATAAACAAAGTAATAGAAACAAAAACAAATTCAAGTGAAAATGAAGAAATTATTTCAATATCTTCAGAATCTAGCGATTCAGAATCAAGCATAAAACAAAAGATTTTGCAATATTTAAAAAATAATGATAACGGAACTGGAGTAATTATGGATCAAATTATGACTTCTTTAGATGTTTCATCAGAAGANGTTAAGGATTCTCTTTATGAATTACTTAAAGTGGGAGAAATATATGAACCCAAAAAAGGAATTTTGAAAATATTAGATTAACGAAACTAATATAAATCATATAATTATGACTTTTTATGAGTTGGAACTATAAATATAAGGATTTGTTAAAAAAGGCATATAAAAATTTACCAAAATTATCAAAAACAACTGAAAGATTTAACATTCCAAAAATAGAGGGTAGATTTGAAGGTAATAGAACNGTAGTTTCAAATATAAATCAAATTGCAAAACAATTATCTCGTGAAAAAAATCATATAATTCGATTTTTGGTTAAAGAATTAGCAACCACGGGAGAGAATAAAGGTAAACTATACTATTTTATTGGAAAATTTAATTCAAAACGAATAAATGAGAAAATTGAGAAATATACNAAAGATTACGTTTTATGTTCTCAATGTAATAAGCCAGATACAAAACTAATAAGAACGAAAGGAATAANTTTCAAACAATGTGAGGCTTGTGGAGCAAGAACTTCAGTTAGACAAATAAAATGAAATTTTATTTTAAAATACATAAAACGCAATATGGAAATTTAATTGCAATATGTGATAAAAATTTAATGGGNGTAGAATTAACTGGCAAGGATATTAATTTCAAAGTCAATTCAAGATTTTATGGTGAAGAAGAAATTGATGAATCTGTAATTAATAAACTTGATAATTGTAACGACGGTAATATTTTGGGCAATAATATTGTAGATTTATTTTTAAAATTAGGGATTGTTGAAAAAAAATCAATTACAAAAATAGGTGAACAAAAGCATGCTCAATTTTCAATTTTAAAATAAAGGATATAAATTAATTGCAGTATATATTCCGATAATTGCTCCAACTATAACTTGATTGTAAGTATGTCCAGTTAAATGCTCAAATTTCTTTAATGCAGTTTCTTTAGTATCTAATACTAAATCAAACATTCCATTGATATAATTTGATGCTGAGTCAAAATGAAATTTAAGATCCACCACTGTTTGAACAGTTACAATCGCAGTAATTACTGATAACATAAATAAGTTAGTTGGTCCACCTTCTATTAGATATATTGTGGCNGCCGCTGCCGACATAAATGCCGTATGTGAGCTCGGCATCCCTGCTTTATTTCCGTAACCTTTCCAGATTACATCAATNATTAATTTTCTCTTCTTTAATGAATAAAGTATCATTTTGAAAAATTGAGATATTATAGATGCCATTACGCTAATTAANAAAATTGGATTGTAAATTATGCTTAAAAATATATTTNCCATAATAAATATTATTAACTTTACTTATAAAATTATGTACAGCTCCGTAGTGTAGTGGTCAATCATTTTAGGTTCTGGTCCTGAAGACGCCGGTTCAAATCCGGCCGGAGCTATTATTAATAATAAAATTATATTTCTATATGAAATATATTATTTCAATTATTGTATTACTATTAATTCCTATAACTTTTGCACTTACTGAAACTAGTGAAATTTTTAACGAAAATCAAGAATATAGTGCAGACGGAAGAACAATTAAAGTTCACAATATATTTGAAGAAGGAATTATTGTTTCGGTCGATAATTCTGGTTTAGAAATATTAAGAGTTAATGAAACAATTAAAGTTAAACAAGTGAATTTAACTATCGAAGATATAGTCGTAACTCCCGAGGAAAAATATGTTGATTTGGAAATTAAAGTTATTAATAAGTTTGAATGTACTATGGATTCAGAATGTTATGATGGGGATATATCGACTGTTGATAGTTGCAATATTTCTAAAAATATTTGTAAATATGAATTAATAGATTCATGTAAAGATAATGACGGGTACTGCCCATCCAAATGTTCAGAAAATTCAGATAATGATTGTAAATTATTTTGTAATAACGACAGAGATTGTGAAGATAATAATCCTTGTACTATAGACGAATGTGATGGAGATACTTTAAATCCGGGAAAATGTCAATATAATAAAATTACTGAATGTAGAAGTTCTGACGATTGCTGCCCCGAAGGTTGTCAAAAAAATACAAATATTTTTGAATTTAAAGATTCAGATTGTAATGAATTAAATGAATGTTCTTACAATGATGATTGTAATGATGATGATATAACTACAGATGATATTTGTTTTGGTGATGGCGTAATTATTCCGAAAGCGTGTAAATTTATTG
>NZAU01000067.1 GCA_002686215.1 Candidatus Woesearchaeota archaeon | reverse complement strand
TGGATCTGATGCATCAAACGTATTTGATGATCTCTATGTAAGAAACACTCTGCGTGTTGGTGGTGGACCAAATCAAAACCTGCCATCAGAATTCAGAGGACCTGTCAACTTCATCAAAAAAATTACATCAACTTCAGTCGATGGTATTGATGCAATTAAGTTGATCCTGAAAGGAACACAAATTGCTGATCCATTCTTCCAGGTTGGTCCTGACGCAAGTCCATCTCTGATTGTCAACCAGGCAACTCAGTTGGTTGGTATTAAGACTGCAACTCCAGAACATGAACTTGATATTAACGGAACAATTCGTGCTAGTGTTTACGAAAACTTCAAGTTAACTGATCTTCCAAACAATATAAGAGAGGAAACTACTTTTGGTAGAAATAGAATTCTGAAAGTCAATGATAAGGGAACAGGTTATGAGTTAGTTGATATTCACGAGATCGATTCCTTTGCTCTGAGAAGTTATGGTATCAGTAATGATGGCACCGTTCATACTGGAATTGGTACAATTCTCTCTACCGCTGATGCGAAAGCACTTGCTGTTGGTTCTGGAACTACTTTCACTTCCGCTCAACTTGATACTAAACTTGGATCAAATGGAGCACTTCAAATCACTGGTATTGGAACTGCAAGATTCTTTGTTGGTGAAACTTGCAAGATATTTGGTGTGACATCTCAGGCAGAATCTAGTTTGATTGCCAATCCTGTTTGGACAACGATGAGTGCAANNAAAACAGGATCTACATCCGGATCTTCCAAAATGTACTACTGGGTTGCACAATATAATTTTAATGATGGTAGAGTTGGAATCGCAAGTGAAGTTACTGCTGCTGGTGTGAGTGGATTACCTACCATTGACAACTTCAATGATCAAGATCACGTCACTTTAAATCTATCCAGAACAGATACTAATCATGGATTGCTCGTCTACAGACAGTACAGTGCAGGTGGAGGTGATAGTGCAAACATTAGTAATGCAGAACTGATTGGAATTCTTGGAGACAAAGAACTTACAAACTCTACTTCTAACATCACTTACAAAGATTATGGAACTTATGATCAAGTATCAGACTGGTCATATAACGGGTCACGTAATCAATTTACTGAAAATCAGATTCANTTCCCCAACATTGCAACCACTGGTCATAGAAGAGGATTTGGAGTTGCGGAAGTCATTGCGATTGGANCAAGCACACTTACNTTCTCAGAATCTCTGATTCGTTTCAATGATAGTGCAGTTGGTTTNGGAACTACAAGCAGAGTCAGAGTCACGCATGAAAATACTGCTGCACTCAGTAGAGCGATTGATGATACAATTGAAAGTGGAGGTAACTACTTGGATCTTCCNAGTGGAACATACCTCACTAACAAACTGGTTATTCCCACAGGATTTACACTCAGAGGCAACGGTAAGAACACTGTAGTTAAGCGTCAGTTCTTTGCTAATGATGGTGATGGTAATTTAGTTGGTATTGGATCAACATCAGGTCGAGATATTACAATCCAGGATTTAACTATTGATGGTAATAGTGGAAACAATATTAGGTATGGTGAAACTTCTGGTGCTTCGGATTCATATCTGGTCTACTTGCCTTATCTGAATTCTACAACATTGAAGAACATAGAGATTCGGAATAGTCCAGAACATGGTCTTTGGATTAAAAATTCCACTAGANTGTCAATGGATGGTTGTGCTATTGTTGATGGTTCTCAGACTGATAGATACGAATACCATCCAATTAATGCACAATCGTCTTCAGTGCTCAGATTACANGATTCTCTCTTTGAAAATTATCCTGCTGCGGTAGATATTTCTTCAACAGAAGTCACATCAACTGGTGGAAATATTATTAGAAATTGTGGATCTGGAATTAAGATCTACGCAAGTGGTAAAATCAGCACCAAAGATAATATTATCCTTGGTCCATCTGATGAACATATTCCATCACCAGATATCTTTGATAGTGATTTTGATTCTGTTAATGTTTCGATTGATCCTAGCGTCANTTTTGACGGACCTACGTTCCTTTACATCCGTGACGGTGAACCATACAACATCGCAGAAAATGCTGGTGTCATAATCATATCAGCAGGAATCGGATCAGTTGTTGGTTCTGGAAGCACCGATGAAGTACTGGGAGATGCATTTGAACAATTTGATCTNCCTACTGTTGATAATGATCCAAGTAACAACGACAGAACAAATGGTTTCCTCAAGATTGATCTCAGTCCATCGAAGACAGTAGGATTCTCTACTCGTATGAACCAACCCATGGGTTATGAAATTATTGCTGAAGAGTATCTACAACAACCAGTGTCAATCTCAACGTATGCTGGNATTNNTACAGGTGCCTGGTACAAGACTGGATCTGCTTTCATTGGTGCAGGCGTAACCAATTATCTCGTTACTTTAGAAACACCTGGACACTTCCAGGCATTCTCTGTTGATCAGGTTGTAAAACTTGTAAATCACCAGGCGGGCCCTACTCTAAGCAGTCAGTTGATGGTTCTTGAAGAGAAGAAGGATGTTTCTGCAACTGTTAAGCAACTAAGATTTAGATTAGTTAATAATGATGTTGGTCTTACCACCGCATCAGTGACCNCANTGTCCAATGCCGTGGGTGGATATATATCTATAAGGGATAGATTCGTAATCGCAAAAGGAAGAGTCGGAGTCATTTAATCCATGCCAGACAACACTAACGTAAATAATAACTCAGCAGTCGTCGTAGTCGGCAGGACTGCTCCGGTGCCTCCTGGTCAACAGAAGGCTGAGAAATCCATTCCGGTTGTTATTGCAAGCGACCAAGCTGCAATTCCAGTTGAGGAACAGAATAAAGTTCAGTCAGAGGTTGCTCTGTCTCTGCTTGGTATTCCAAGATCAGAAGTTGCACTTGGCATCTTTGCTGATGTTAACACCTATGATGTAAACCCATCTGAATGGACTGCAACTCCAGAACAGTTTGGTACAAAATCAACAGATGGTGCTTACTCTGGTATTGGTCAGACTCAGGGTCATGGACTGACTCACATTCCTGAGGAGTCTGGAGCACTGGTTGAAGCGCCTGCAGATGAATTTGCTATCCTTACATCGAAGAGATTCTTCAGATACCAACCTGGTCGTGTATCTTCCGCTACATTTGGTGTCAAGACCACTACAATTAATGATAACGGATCTACAATTAAGAACCCTGCCATCCGTAAGTATGGTATCTTCGACAACTATGATGGATACTATTGGGAAACAAGAAACGATGGCGCTGGAGATAACTTTTCTGTCGTAAGAAGAACACAGTCATTAGCATTTGATAATCCACTCACGTTTGTTTCATCGCAAACTGAAGATTATGGTACAACGAATCCATATGATCCTACAGAAAGAAGAGCATCAGAAAACGTAGGTTTTGCTGAGACCACCACACCATACACTGGTTTTACTCCTAAGAAACTTGGTGATCTAGTCATCTATAGAGACAATCTTCTGATGACTCATGCTGCAATGTATGATCCATCATTGCTGCAACCCAAGTCAACGGTTGGTATTGTAACTATTACCAATAACAAAACAATCTACAGCACTGGATTTAGTACATCAATCTCCAACGCTGTTTATAATCATGATAGTGGTTTGATGACAATCACCACTCATGGTGTGCATGGTTACCACGCAGGTAAATTCATCACACTGAGTGGCATTGCAATGACATGCTACATCAATCCTAGTGTACCAGAAATATATCCAAAGTCAGGTAGAAATAATAAGTTTACTATCGTTTCAGTTGGTGCTACTAATCAATTCACTGTCAATGTTGGTGTCTCTACTGTTCCTACATTCTATCAGGCTGGTCAGACAAGTGGTACTGTAATCGCACTTGCAGAAGATCAGTATGTTTCCTATGAGAAGGATGCAGATCAAACTGCAATCGGTGGATTTACTGACAGTCAGATCTATAAGATCAAGTCAATTATACACAATACTACTACAGGTATTACTACAGTTCAACTTAAAACTGTAGCGGGTGCTGATGTAACTGGACTGACAAATCAAACTGGTGGAACAGGCACTCATAGATTAGTCACACCAGTTCCGTTCGTTCAACCAATCAATGCAACTGATGTCAACAGTGGTCTGAATGGATACGGAAGTGTTGAAGCAACTGGTATGTTCCCATACAAGTATGAAACTGCTGATGGAGATGTTGAGGGATATATTGATACTAGATTGGGATCTGCTTCTGCTGCAACTTTGAAAGGAGAAATTGATAAAGTAAATGAATATTACGATAAGTGGGTCAATACAAACGTTGCATTAGAATATCTAAATGTCTATGAATATCGTGTTCCTAGATCTAGATTTAGTGGTGATCGCTTAGATGGTGCAACTGATGAACTTCTTTACAGTGATGCTGTTGCAGATAAGAGAGCAGGTTCTAAGGTACAGGATGAAAATACTTTAGAATTTGTAAATGATACCAGTATCTGGGACCTTCAATTTGACAAGGTTACCATGTACAAGATTGAGTTCTCATGGTATGGTGCTGTTGGTGCTCTGTTCCTCGCATATGTCCCTGTAAGCAACGGAGAGGCACGTTGGGTGCGTGTCCACCATCTGAGGGCATCGAACCAACTGAAGGTCTCCTCACTGGGCAATGCGACCCTTCCTATCACATATCTGGTGTATGGTGGAGGTAACCCGAATAGATTTGGTTATGCAAATAACAAGAGACTTTCTTCACAGTTTGGATATGGTTCATCGTCAGAACACATCGTTAAGTATGGTGCTTCATACTACATCGATGGTGGTGACAGAGGAACTGTTAAATTGTTCAGTCATGGAAATGCAAACAATGAAATAGTTAATGGTTCAAAGAGATCATTTGCTGTGGGTGCTGGAACCACTGATATTAATCTCTCTAGTGCTGATGATCCAACAGATCCATTCATCACTTTTGGTTCTGGTATTACCAATAATTCATATTGGGTTGGTTCTAAGGTAATTACTAGCGAACCTCTTGATCAGAGTGTTGAAGTTGCTTATGTTGATGTTGCAAACAGAAGAATGCATTTGAACACACCTCTTGTGAACAAATCAATCTCAACTCTGCAACTCATTCCAATGCGTTCAAAGTCTTTGGTTGGTATCAAATGTAGAGATTTCATCCAGAGTAGCACTGGTAAGAACGTAAGAAATAGAACTCAGGTTTATCCAACACGTCTTGCAACTGGATCAACAGGTGTAATTAAACTTGATCTGATCAAGTCTCCAATCTTCCAAACAGCATCAAGTGTTTCTAGTACTCTTTCACTTTCTGCTGATACTAATATTGGTAAGAGAGGAAAACCAACTCTACTTTCAGTATCCAACAACACGTATCTTTCTGAAGGCACTGGTGTATATGGTTACTTCAGAGGTAGTTTTGATGGAGACGCATCCGGGAGAGTAATTTCTGTTCTGGGTTATCTTGAAAGAAGAGCAGCAGTAACAGGCACTCCTGGTTATTATTTCTATGCTTTGGATGCAACTGCTGATACAATTACGTTGACTTCATCAAAACCATTCCTTGTTGAAGCAAACACTGATGCAGATGGAACATCAGTATCTGCTACCATTCCTTCAGAATCTACATTAGATGCATTGTCTTCTGTGAAGATTAGTCCTCAGGTCAAAGCACCAATACCGGGAACTGGCACGATAGTTGCAAGTGTATATGTTCCGGCATCAGGAGAAGAGTTTGATCTTTCGACATACTTCGATTATAATAAAGAGTATCTTTCCTTCCCACTAACTAATGTTGTTGATAGTTTATACATCTGCGGATCATCTCAGAAGTTCTTTAATGCTTCAGTACCCGCAGCGGAAATATCATCAAGTTTGACCTGGGAGGAGCAGTGATCAATGGCGAATGGTGGAAAGGATATCAAGTTCGGACACGACAAACGTCCGGTCACGAGAGTAGAAGCTAGCGAACAAAATTTATTTAATATTGCTAATGGTGAATTACTAACTGACGAATTTGGAACTCCTCTAATTACAGAGGTTGATACATTCTTTCTTAAAGATGCCACGGCAAAAAGATCTACATCTGTAGTTTTTCCTTCTGATAGAACCTCATCGTTTACTAGAAGAGAGGTAGAAGTAGTAGGAGCAGGAATTACAGGACTTTATGGTGTCGTTGATAAGGTAATTGATGTAGCAGTTCCTTTTCAGGTTGCGAAATTTGGTGCTGGTACAGTCAGTGCTGGATCTTCAATTGCACTTGTCTCAGGAAGTTTCGTTAATTATGA
>NZAU01000066.1 GCA_002686215.1 Candidatus Woesearchaeota archaeon | reverse complement strand
AGAAGTCAACGATGGTGACGTTGGTGGTGAGTTGCATGGGGTCTCTTGCGTTGATGAACTTATTATAGGGCAGAAAGGGGTCAGCGGATGTAACCACCGACCACTACGTCAGCTGGCACACGGGAGACGGTGTAACGACGGATCTGCTGGGAGAATTGACGCCAGTCGTTCACAGTCTCATTCACGATGCGATCGTGCTGACGGTCGGCACCCTTGGCAGTCTTGCAACGCTTGCACTTGCGGAAGTAGATGATGGGTTGCACAGAGTCCTTGGTGTCAATCTCAACCTTGTAGAAAACGTTGGTGTTGCCCATGAGGTGTCTCCCTGTCGATGTACTTATTATAGAGCATCCATGGCGCTCTCCAAGGGGTTCTGTGCCACCTCTTCAACCGTCACACTCTCAATCCTTTCCTTCGCCTGTATAAAGTATTCTGACTCTTTTTCAATACCAATAAAGTTTCGATTTGTTTTCTTACATGCAACACCAGTTGTACCTGAACCCATACAATTATCAAGAACAGTATCACCTTCGTTGCTATAAGTTTTGATGAGATATTCCATCAAAGCAACAGGTTTCTGAGTAGGGTGAATCACGCTACGATCCAAACCAAATTCAATAATTTCGGAAGGATAATTTGTCCACTTCTGCTCATATTCTGTTTCATGCAAAAGTTTATTGTTTGAACCCATATGCTCTGGATTATGAAGAAACTTACCTAGACGCTTGGCATTATTTTTCTTCTTAACTTTCTTCTCAATCAATCCCTGCGGATTATAGGTCATATTTTTACCATTTCGTGATGCGGCTGCAGCACCACCAGGAGAAAAGATTACAACATCTTCAGTCTCTTTCATGGGACGATAATTTGCCAACAAAAATCCTGTCGTCTTTTGTTTTTTCCAAATCCATTCATACTTAAACCAATCAAGATTACTCAAAATTAGCATACTAGTAAAAGGTTGATCTGCTGTCAAAGCAACAGTTCCCAGAGGTTTTAGAATCCTACGATATTGTTCCCACAACAAATCAAGTGGAATCACAGTATCCCACTTAAGAAGTCGATTGTTACCCTTTTCCTCAACTCCCTTACGATCAGTTGTACCATAAGGAAGATCGCAGAGAATCAGATCAACTGACTCATCTGCGATTTTGTTCATTTCTTCTAGGCAATCACCACACCAAAGTTCAAAATTCTGCATTAGTTAATCAAGAACGGTAGGAATACTTTTTACTGTCTGAATAGCGTCTTCCAAAGTTTTATACACATACTCAATATATTTTACCACAGTTTCCTCAACAAAACCAGTCTCAAACCAATTAACTGCTTTGCCGTTTACTTTCTTATTACGAGGACGCCCTGTGAGAGAAAAACGCTCAATACGCTCACCATAACCTTGCGTATAGTTGCAGGTATTAACCAAGTCTTGTTTGATGTCGATAGAGTAACCGACCAAACCAAACTTAACATTCTCAGACATTTGAGAAGAACAAGAAAGCATCATGTTACGAATAACAGCACGTTTCAGGGTATAAAATGGTTTGTCCACCCATGCACGATCTTCCTGAAGATAGGCATACTTACCGTTAACCTTAACGTGTTGATCAAGACGCTCTTGACCAAAACCATTAAAATCAGAATCAAGGTATCCTTTACCCCATTCAATCACAGCATTAGGATACTTCTCCCGAAGACTAGAGATAATCAGTTTAATAGTCATTTCGGACCATTCTTCAAGAGCGGGTCCAGAATATGCTTTGAGGGGAGTGGAAGTCAGACCAATACCACCATCAAATTTTTCGGTCAGGATGTTGCAAGAATCTTCAACGATCGAATCAAAATCGGTTTGAGTGATGAGAGTCAGCATGGTGTCTTGCGTTGATGTAGTAATTATAAGGCAGAGCAGAGGCGATTCGACCAGTTGTAGGACGGTTCGTCCTCTGGCACACCAAAAGTATCAGTTAACCACCAATTATATAACCTATCTTCTTCTTCCCGCGCCTCAATTTCGTGTGGTTGATACCAATAGTCCCAATTTTCTACTGGTGTTTTACAATAACACAATTTTCCATAACGGTGCCGCAGAGAACCACGTATCCACTGTGCCAGGTGGGTCAGTTCATGAAAAAGAATTTTTATATACAACTCCTTAGTCATGTAGGTGTCTAGTTCAATCAAAAAATAGCGAGGACGATAACCATCACCTACAACATCACAATATCCACGAACGTGCTCTTCTTTCAAATCACGATGAACAATATCTACCGTAATTTTATGGCGTGGAAAGAAGTTATTCAGAAACCAAGAGGTAACATCCTCACAGAGCTCTTTAGAATAACCGTATCCAGAATGAGTGATGATAGACATGTTCCCCAGTGCATTAACCAAACAAATGAACCAATAAAGACCAGTTTTTCTTTAGTTGTCATCAGTAATCAAAGAGTCATCAGGAAGAGTATTAGCACGGGTTTTGATTCTGTTCAATTTAGAGATTTCCCACCCATTCTTTTCAGAATCAGTGGCAACACCTTCAAGTTGCTTACGCTCACTTTCGGTGTGATAATGACGTTGGTTGTTCATAATAACCTCTTTTGAGAACGTGTTCATTATAACACATTTTACAAATAACGATCCATATATTCCTCAAGTGTGAAGTACTCATCAGTTGATGTTTCTTCAATCAATTGTTCAACTGTAAGTTCTTCCATCTCCTTTCGGAATTGTTCGGGACTAGGGTCATTTTCGGGGTCAAAGTCATCATGGCAGAGATACTCCCACTCTGCCACAAGTGCATCAACCAATTGTGATTTAGTATAATTCATAATCAGCGAACGTAGAGATAACCACCTGCCCAATCAGCATTTTCAAGCAACCACTCACGATCACTCATGATGCAAAGGTTGAAACGGATAATCTTTGCAGGTGCTTTGAATGAAGCAGGCTTGTAAACATCTCCAGTCTTCTTGTCAACAAAGGCATGAACACTACGGGAACCACAACCAGTCTCCATGATAATTTTGTGATACTTACGACCAGATTCAATATAAAATTTGTAACCATCCGTCTTGCGATTGTTCTTAGACTTGAAGTTATCAAGCAGAGCATCACACAGCATCAGAGTGTACTTACGAACATTCAATTGAATAGTGTTGCGGGCATCTTGCTGAGCAACGTATTCTGCGAAGGTTTCCGTGGTCATGGGTGGTTCCCTTGATTACAAAGTAATTATAGAGCATCCTAGAGGGGTTTCAGGATGCCCTGTGACACTATACCAACTGGTCAGCGTTGAGAAGGTTCGTATCCATAGCGTTGACGTGCGTAATCGTCATCATATGAAATACTAGGGCGAACTGTCCGTTCCTGATCCTTACTATCTACAACTTGTTCGGGGTAAGTTGCCTTGCGAGTCTGATCCTGAACATTATTCAGAACATTATCAGAAAGTTTTACAATCCCATTAACACCAACTGTTGCAAGAATGATACCGAGAATGAGACCTGATCCAAATCCAAACATAATAATTAACCTTGAGAAAGTTCGTCAATTTGTCGTTGCAAATCGCGCAATACACCCTCAGGAGTGTATGCACCAGTTGCATTTTTACGTCGTTCCATTTCTGCTTCAATCTTTTCAGTAATTGAAGCATGACGGCGAATTTCTCCGCCCATGGACATTTGACTCTTTGTTTGTTGCATACAGAACTGAAGTTGCATCAGTTCCATGTCGTCAAGTTCTAGCATAATAATCAGTTTTTGTCGTTAATAGAACCTTCTGGGATTTCTTCTTCTTTCATGTAGTTGTCATCCCAGGAACGAGTATTGTAACATGTCCACCCGGCACTTGTGAAGAGATAAACATACTCTTCATCACCATATTCACCGCCCAGTTCCATATACTCTTTCACGTTTTTACTAAGTTCAGGTGCATTATCTTCAATAGATTCACCACGCATAGTATAGTAAAGAGGACCAGACTCGGGCAGAGTTTCGTTGTTCCAACCGGCATTTGTCCATGTGCAGGACATGTTACCACCGTTAATCAGTTGCGATACTTTCTCCTTCGTATCGTAAAATTCACGGAGAACTTTACCATTAAAAGAAGGATAACCATCGTAATGGCAATAAACAGAAAGAATAGAGTCATCTTTGAGTTGGATACCGATGCGGGAGCGGGTGCCCATGGTGCCTTTGGTTGATTACCTAGTAATTATAGAGCATAAAAAAGGACCCCGAAGAGTCCGTGTGCCACCTTTTCAACTGTCACTTAGTCTTCTGCGTCTCTACTGTAGAATGTCTTACCATCAGAGGCTCTTGCTGATGACGTTGGTGCATTTGGTCTAGTTATTCCCTTTGCCGCAAATCCCTTTCTTTTCTGATACATATCTGTCTTTGACTTCATCTTATCTTTCAGTTCTTGCCTGCGTTGGTCTGCAGCAGCACGTCTTTCTGCGGCAGCATCTACATTTTCGTTAAAAGTTCTGAAATCCATATCTGTACCTAAAAAATAGGGGGGCATCGCCCCCATTTTGCTCTTAGTAATCATACATAAAAGCATTATTATTTAGTTAGTCTTCATAAATTCGACACTCATCTGCTTCAGGATTTTCATCACAATACATTTCAAATGCCGTAGGATCATGATGATCTTCTGGATGCTCTTTATGATAACGCTCTAAATGCTCTAATTCATCAGCAGTATGACGACGTTGTTGTGGAGAAAGTGTAGGATCTTGGAGAAGTTCCTTATCCTTTTCAATATGCTTTTCGATACTTTCCATGTTCAGTTTTGTATCTTTATAGTAATATTTATTGTTTAATCTTCAAGAGGGCTGCCAGTCCGCCAGGGTGTTGGTGCTCCACTCTTGAGATTCTCTACCATGTTTTCAGCAAATGCTTCCATTTTTTCGGGGTGAATTGCAGTCAAACCAACATCTTTTACCGCAATTTTGATGCTTTCNAGTTCGTTTTCGGTCAATTTTTGTGATTTTGATGGTAGAGTCATAGTTCCCTTGCGATGTGTTGAAATTCTAACAGAAGAATTTAGAACTATCTAGAAATTTAATGTTTTCTTTGGGATTGTGCAATCAATCGTCAAAATCAAATGTTGTACCAAAGAATCCACTGTCNCCTGGTTCTCTGCTCTCNAACTTATCTATAAGAGCATCAGCACTAATTAAACTGTCAATTGAATGAATCATATCGGCAATATGTTTACCAACAAATGGTTTTTCTTGACGTGCTGCATATGCTAGTGCATTTCTCAAAGATGATTCTGCTTCCCGCAGAGAATCTTCAACTGATTTAGATAGTGCCATTAACAGTCCTCATCTTTTAAGTAATCTTTATTTCTGTCAAAGTCGTAATAATATTTTGACTTTTCATATGATGATTTCGCATCAAGTTTTGCCCGAGCATCATAATATGCCTGCTCTTTCATATTAAATTCTCTGATTTGTTCTTTNGTATAANGAGTATTTCCCCATCCACCTTGTGCNTCNGGAGAATACCAGAACTCATTCCAATCTTTAANAGTTGCAGAACTGATACCAGTCACAACATCAGANTTAANTTNACCTTTNAAAAGANNTTTTACTNCANAAGTGCGTTTCAGTTCTTTTTCATGATAATNAATCCATGATTGAACTTCTNCCATCAAATCTTTATAAAAATCTTGTGCTGTCAAAGATTCATCAGTAAGATAATCTCCCACGACATCAGAGAGACGATCCCTGCGTTGATTATAATAAGAATCTTCAGGTTTCATTAATACTGTTCCTGATTGCTTCGTTCATTATAGTTTCAATTTCTTTACTTGTCAAGTCATTCATCCAGTTCCATTTTGGGTCTTGNTTGTCCCATTCAAGACTAAAAGACCCGTCTTCATTTTGATGAATTTTTAAACTATCAGCATCCATCTTTTTTAAACGCTTTACGACATTTCTTGACTTCTTTGAGTTCTTCTTTAATCATTTGATAAGCATCTTCCGCAGAGATTCTACCACCAAGTTCCATAGCACAAATAATTTCAATACGAGTACCAAAATGTGATAGTGCTTTTTCAAAGCAATCTAAATCATCATACATTTTTACACTCCTCATTCAGAATATCTATACGTTCTTCAATCGCATTCATCATTTTTTGATGGTCGCGAAGAAGTAACATATGCTCATTCTCAAGATCATCAATACGATATTGAAGACGTTCTACTAAAGCATAGAGTGTTCCATATTCTTTCATATTCTCTTCTCTATTATCTGTATTACTGAAGAACCACTTTAGAAACTTTTTAAGTTCTTTGGTTTTGCTAGTCTTTTTCACAGTTTACCGCCAACAACTCCACTATTTACAACGCGAGAATAATCATCAAGAGTTCCATCTTGCAAACATTTAAGATGCCATCTAGTGATTTGAAAAACTCCGTCTTCAGTAGCACCAGTAATAAAATGAGCACCAAGAATAGGTTCTTTTAGAATACTTGTGTAGAGTCCAAAACGTGTTTTCTTGATGTAGAATGCATCATCAATCCACTCTACATTTTCTGGAATCTCTTTTTCAGTCGTAGGATTCGGTCCCAACGAATCATGAATCGTTGCTTTCTTCTGCTGTGTCTGTTCCGTCATCTTCTTTTTTGTTAAATCCGAAAGGTCCTTCTTTTTCTTCTAGTGCAAATCGAAGTGCAACACCACCGACTGCTTCCATNACCTTGAGAATNTCTTCTGCCTTNGCATCTTCACCAAGTTCTTTNGCAACATACCAATACTTTGGCCAGAATGTTTCTCCTGCTTTTTGATAATCTTCNAGTGTTAGTAGTNTCATTTNCCNACTCCATAATCAGGTGCTTCTGCTTCCAGTTTNNNAATTTCTTGTGCCAATCTCATTTGGCGTTCTTTATCGTGAAGATTTTTGATTGCCTCGGTAACTTCGGGGGTTTCTTCCCATTCCCAGGTTTCTCCACCTTTGCCAGTAAAAGTTCTTTTAGTCATAAAATTCTTTTGCGTTTTTGAGGACTGTTAGTAAGTGCATGTCGCCTTTAACATACCCAGCATAGATTATACCAAGGGTCATTAAAAAAAGCAACCCCAACATTATTACATTAGGTAAGGGTGTCGATAATGTAACTTCCTTTTTTGAATCCGTATCGGTTGATGTGTTTGATTCGGTGTTCTTCACACTCGAAGTGACAGATTCTTCGGTCTGTTCCATCTAGATACTCCAATCGATAAGGAAATGCAGGAAAGGGGTGCAACTCTTCAGGAGAAAGTTGTTTTCTCTTAAGTTCAGGTTTCTTGAGAGTTGTTTTTCTTTTCCTCGGTGTCGTAGGTTTTTTTGCGGTAGGTTTCTTCGTGGCAGTTTTCCTTGCCGAAGGTTTCTTCGCAGGTTGCTTGGATGTAGGCGTCGTACTTTTCGTCGAAGTCTTTGTACTCTTTGCCTTCGCTTTCGGAGTTGT
>NZAU01000065.1 GCA_002686215.1 Candidatus Woesearchaeota archaeon | reverse complement strand
TCATGTTTAAACCTTCTATCTACCTCTTTTTCAGATAGACCAGATGCTCTAGCAGCTATCTGATTTCTTTTGGCGGTAAGTTTTTCAATCTTTTTCTCATGTATTTTTGCAAGACCAGCATTTTTATTAAGCTTTTCTAATGCTTCTATTACTCCTGCAAGACTGTTTTTATCTTTTGCTTTTTTTGCCATTATTTTTTACTCGTTCCTGCATANAGTCCAAACCAAGCTGCGCCAGCACCAACCACAATACTGACTAAACCAGATTGTTCCATTGTTGGATTACCTAATTCCATATACCAAATGACTACTTTGTATAGTAGATAAATGTATGTTGTAATGAATACTCTAGGGAAGATACGCCATGCATCTACAGCCCTTGCCATGTCTATCCATGATTGATATTTGTTTTTACTAGAATCAATAACATTTGTATCTACTTCTAGTTCTATATTTACTTTTTTTGTTTCAGTCATTTTTTCTGGTACCTCGTAATAACTTAACTTAGGATTTTTATCCGTCATAGTTTATTCCTTTGTCTTTCTTTTTCTAATCTTTCATTTTCTTCTTTTATCCATTTTGCCAACATAGCCACATATATTTCCCTTTCCCATGGTAACATATTTTCAACCTCTGTTAAAGAGTATTTATGATGTTGCATTAATGCAAAAGTAGTTTGAAAGTAATTATTTAGGCTCTCATGGGCGAGCCCTATTCTAAAAAACTTCTTAATCCCTCTATAGGCACTTGACTTTTTACCTTAGTTTTGGGATTTTCTACCTCAACAACATGTCTTAACTTAGGCATAGTGTTAAAGAAATGCATAAGTTTTTCAAACTGTTCTGTGTTTAAACTATCAACAAAATCTGATATCTCTTTTTTAGTCATATCAGCTTTATTATATACTTTATCTCCCCAAGTTACCTCTCTTATACAAGAATTTATAACACCAAATGCCATTTCATTCATATTCATTTGATTAAATTCTACATAAGAAGATAGTAAAGGATAATCAAAAGATACTTTAATATCATCTGTTATATTTACTTCACTTGTGTGGTCATCAAATACAGACACTTTAATGTCTTCTATCTGTATAGTTTTTTCTACTTTTGTTTTATCATCATCTGGGCATGTAATATTTAATGTTACACTTTCACCAACTGATTTACTTCTTATTTGTAAAAATATATACTCAGCATCAAATAAAGGACATGCATCTGGGTCTACCTTTCCAAAAGTACAGTCTTTAATTAATTGTTTCATAGCATCAAGAACTTCTGTATCTTTATCAGATTCTTGTGCCATCAACATTCTTTTTTGTTCTTTTACCAAGAACGGTCTAAACTTTATTTCTTCATCTGTTGAAGGCATTTTTAAAGTATAGACAGGGGTTTCAAGTTTAGGTAATGCCATAATTTTTCACTCCATTATGTTATAATCTACTTAATACTTTAGGTATTCTACTCAATAATTTTCTTTCCACTTGGTCACCAATTACATTTTGTAGTCTATCTAGTAAAGGTTTAGGTAATTCTGCTTCATCTGTTAAGTTTCTCCAATATCTATATTTAAATCCGACACCAACCTCTAAAACATTGGATGCTGGATTTGAATCTAATTGTTGTTCAGATATTGTTTCTGGGAAAGCCTCAACTAACTCCACACCATACCTTCTATTGTTTTGTTGGTCTAATGTATAAATTTTTACATTTCCAACATAGTCATCATAATAACCCATAGCAAATGTCTGTGGATTAAATGCTATTCTTTGCCATGTCTCAAAAAACTTTTTCTCTCTCAAATCGTTATGGCAATAAAAAGTTGCAGTTACATCTCCAAAAGTATATCCTTGTACTAAGTTTCTAGCTGGACCATATATTGTCTCATCTGCAACTGTTGTTAGACCGCGAGATGGCATGGCTATTGACCTACATTGATATGCAACATCTCTAGTAATTCCACCACCTATATCTTCAAATAATATTTTTGAAAATAAGTTTTGTGATGCACCTGGGCCACCAACTCCTCTATCACCAGTGGGTGCACCAAATCTAACTTCATACCTTGATGGGAACGCCATCCCATCATCATCTCTCAATGGTGCTAAAAATTCATTTAATACTGAAGCAGAACCTGCCTCTATTAAACTTCCGAAATCTAATGCCATTATATCATACCTCTTGATTTAGCATAGATGAAGTTTTCACCCTTTTTCTTAAACCTTTGTACAGGTAAAAGTGCTGCCACTACAAATTCATCTGCTTTTATTTTTCTAAATCTAGACCTGACATTTGAATTTAAATATCGTTTTAAACAGGGTTTAATNTCTTTAACTCTTTTTAATCTTCTATAATCTGCATTTATAAATGTAGTATCATCTAGTTTTTTATTAGTTGCGAAATTCATAACTCTATCTAATAGTCTAATCCTAATTGGCATAGATAAGTAATGAAAATTTATTCCTAAGAATCCATTACTATAAGTTTCTATTGGTAATATCAATGGAAATCTATCGTAGTATGGTAGTTTCTTTTTCATCTTTGGGTCATAAAAAAACATATTTAATAGACCATCAAATGGTGTTGNACTAACATCACCATCACGAAGTAATTGGCTAGGGGTGGGGTCTCCAAGTTCCTTTATTTTATTACGAAACCAAGCTGTAGACATGTTTCTACCACCTGCAGCCTTCATAACTTCTTGTATGTAATTACTTACCGCCATGTGTTTATTTATAAGGAATCTAAGAGATTATGTGAAAAAAAGGTGTCCCCGAAAGGACACCTCTCAGTAGATTAGTTATCTGCTAGTTTTTCAAAATATGCCAATGTGTCATCTTCTTCAACTACAGGTGTTGATACCTTTGTAGTTTCAGGTTTTGTATCAACCTTTGGGGCTGCTACAGGTTCATCATCTATTTTATCAGCAACATTTCCAACTTTTACAGTACCAGAAAGGACTGCATCTAGTCTAGTTTTTAACTCATCATAAGATTTGAAGTTTGTTGGTGCAGTAAACTCTGCAAGAGAGTGTTGTGACTGCCAAACTTTATCTGCTTCTGAATCATCCTCAAAAAGTTTAGATGTATCTTCAAACTCTGATTTATCATAGTTCCAAAAACCATCTACTTTACGAATCTTTAGTTTGAAGTTTGCACCTTCCCAAAAATCAAATGGGTTGATTGCTTTTTCATCCTCAAACTCTGGTGACATTGCTGCAGTAATCTTATCAAATATTTTTTTACCATATCTGAACAGAAACACTTTACCTTCATTCTCTGGGTGTTTAGTATCACTAACAACATAGATGTTTGAAAAGTATTGTAGTTTTCTTTTTTGTTTACGAGCAACCTCTTTATCAGATTCAAGACCTGTNTTCCACAATTTAGTATTGTGTTCAGATACAGGGTCTTTTTGATTAAGTGTTGTAAGAGAGTTTTCTATGTACCATTGACCTGTTGGGCCTTGAAATGCATGGCTCCAAACTTTTGCCCATGGTAAGTCTTCTCCTTTTACTGCAGGTAGAAAACGAATGACTGCATAACCATTGCCAGACTTATCTAACTCTGGTTTCCACAATCTATCATCTACATAGGATTTTTTCTCTTGTGTGTCGGATTCACCTTTTGCTGCGTCTAACAGTTTATTAAGTGAATTACTTGATTTTAGACTATCTAATGTCATATTATATCTCCGTATGTTATCGTATGTTTATTTTTATGTATTTTGCAATACATAGTTATTTATAATACTAGGTACTACAAATTTTGTCAAGGGCTTCATATGAAATACTTTGCACATTATTACATACCAAAGGACTTGCCTCAGAATCCACAACCCAATGAAATTGTGTATCTGGGAAGTCTTTAAATGTTTGTATTAACTGTGTTACCCAATTATCAGTATTGAATCCTTTAGATTCTTCTGATAGATAATTATCTGTTCCTTTATAGATGTTATTGATAGGTTCATCATGTTCACTTAGGTCAAATCCTAACATGTAGACATTTTCATCACCACCTTGACACGCTAAATACATAGCAGTTGCACCTGCACACCACTCTCTAGGATATTCTATGTATCTAACTCTATCATGGTCTTCTAACCAAGTGATGTAAAGTCCTGCATCCTTATAACATTTTCTTTTCACATCTTCTTTATCTAAATGTGGAAACTGACTAATTATCTCTTGATAATTATTTTCTGCAGTTTCTAAATCCTTTCCTTGAACCACACAATTTGTCCTATCATACCAACCATATCCACTTCCTTGATTTCTTTTTGGTGTTTCAAAAATATATTCTGGTGGATAGTTTGCCTTCATAAACTCTGGGTCAAACCCTTCTAATGTTGCCCAATCGGCAAAGTGACAATCATGAGTATACGCATAACCAGATTTATATATTTCTTGTTGCATTGCATAATCTATTGCAACTAGATTATCAACTTTACAATCTCTATATGCTGCATTACATCCCCATGTAGTAAATCCTGTATATGATTTGGTTGTATCCCAAACCTTTCTAGATTCACCATTTCCATAAACTAAAACACTCATGATACTCTTTTAATGTTTGTAACTTTACAATCATCAAATCTATTTTTTATATCTTCTTTTGCTAGTTTATCTGACAACCATCTTGATGCATAAACAAATGTTTTTTTACCATCAATAGAAATGTCATACCTAACATATTCTGACTTTTCTTTTACCATAATTTTGCCTCTATATAACTTTCATAAATTATTAAATACCAATCTAAAGTTAGATAGTGTATTATTCCTGCCAATAGAACTAATGAACCTATTGTGTTCACCACTATTAACGCCCAATCTCGCCAGATGATTCCAACGATTAACCATCCAAAAACACCCGTAAACTGTAAATACATGTTATACGGATACATGTTCATAGATGTAGATGCTGCACCAAATATTAGTATGACACTAGCAATCCATTTTATGTACCAATCTATTCCGTTTGGTCTATCCATTTTTCTAAATCTTCCATTGTTACAAATTCTAAATTACTTATACCTTTAAATTTATTCTTTTCTTCTTGTGGTGATACCCAATAAAAATTTACATTCTTAAATTTTCTCATGACAGTTTTCATTTGATTTTGCCATATTGTAGAATCAAATCCTTTATTGTAATCAGGTAACAAATGCACATTACTTAATGGTTTACCTGTNGTTGCTAAATCAAATCCTAACAAGTAAATATTTTCTGCTCCTTGTTCACAAGCAAAATACATTGATGTACTACCAGCACTATTTCCCTCAAACTCATCTATGTCTATTATATCCTCTTTNCCTGTTATCCATGAAATATACAAACCTGTATTTCTCATACACTTGTGTTTGAGTGCNTCTATCTCACCCTCATCTTTTGGTTTATCCATGTTGTAAAACTTTTGTAGAGCAGTAAATGGATTCTTACCTCTTACCACACAACATGTTTTTCCTACTTTGCTATTTTCAAAAATCTGGTCTTTGTCAAAACCTAGTTTTAATAACTCTATGTATCTACTACCCCAAGCAGGNTTNTCNATAAANNGTTTNGGTAANTCATGCCAGTCTGAAAACCATAATGTAGAATCTGTATAATTGTCTTNAATTATTTCATGTTGTCTTATGTAATCTACTGCCACTAAATTATCTACATGTATATTTTCACGATATATTCTATTACATCCCCAAGTAGATATGTTTTCAAATTTTCTTGGTTTAAAATCTAATCTAGATTTACCATTTCCATATATCAATACATTATTCATAGTTATTTTTTAAATCTTCATAAATCATAACATCCTTTCCATTCTTAGTTTGATAGTTATGTAGTTTAAGTTTTGCTTCAAGTCTCATGCAAATAAATCTTCTAGGATATTTTGATTCTTTTCTATCTGTTATATAATGCCAACTAAGTGGTGTATTAGGAAACAATACAATTTTATTTTCACCATACTCAAATATTTTTTCTTCTTTTGTTATTGGATTATGTAATGTTAAATGACCACCATCATCTTTTTCATCTGGGTGTTTAAAATACCATAAACCTGTAACCAACTTATTGCCATTATCAATATGTAATTTTCTCATTGGATATGCTTCGTTTGGTGGATTCTGTGAAAATAAATTTGAACACATACCTGTAAGTTTTTCATAATCAAGTCTAGGATAAAACTNTCTCAAATACATNTTTACTTNTAGTCAATATNCCTAAACTNATATCNTTNAGTATNGTATTAATCTTNTCATCTTCTATNNNTATGTTTGACCTATTTTTANNTTTGTTCCATTTCTTTTTAGTATCATCNTCATCCCACATNNTTTTTACATGNTTATAAAAATCNTCTGGTAAAGAACCAGTNAANTGTGGCCANGGTNTTTNGTGATANTNAAGCAAGTTTCATGTCCTCAATAACTTTTGATGTATTATATTTTCTATTATCTATATTTGTCCATACCAAACTTTCTGGTACTTCCCATAATTGGTCACAGTTTTTACAATATGATATATCATCAAATCTTTCTTCTTCATGTGCCCTAATTAATTCTTGATATTCTTTACTATCTAAAATCTCTTGTATTGTATTTGTATCTAGATGACCAAGAGTTGCCTCTTTGTCATTTCCTAAAACCATACAACAAGGCACAACTGCACCTTGATGTTTATCTAAACCACCAGCCCTAACTTGTAACATAGATGCCGTAGGTCTACCACAACTTCTTCTTTTATCTTTTCTTCTTTCATATACAACTTCATATTCACCAGACCAATTATGCATCATCCAAATTTCTGACTTTGCACCTGTGTAGTCTACCCAATTTTTTATATACTGTTCTACCTCATAATCTTTTTTATTCATGTCTATAATTAAATGTTGTATATAAACTTCTGTATTTGTATTNTTACANGCATCAACTAATTTACGAACATTATCTCTGACTGTAAAAAATCTATCTGATTNATCTTTGTTGTTTACAGGCATCCATTTATTATATGTNTCACTATCATAACCTATTGCAGAAATACGAATNACATCTAATCCACTTTCTGCTATCTCTTGAATTAATTTATCATCTAATCTATAACCATTTGTAATCGTACTACAATGTATNTTTTTATCTTTGATATATTTTACNCATTCTATAAACTTTTTATTTAAAGTAGGTTCTCCGCCACCATGTAAACTGATAGTTTCAACTTCATGNTCTATTGCATTATCTACAATCTTTACAAAATTATCCCACTTCAATAATTTTTTAAATTCTTTTTCACGACCAGAACTCTGTGGGCACATTTGACACGAATAATTACACCCACCTGCCAACTCCATATCTAACTGTCTAATCTTCTTCATGCCATCAATTCTCTTAATACAAATTTGAAGTTTGTCACATCAAATTTTAAAAAACTTTTATAATCATTTATAAGTTTATAAACATCTTTCCATACATAATCATCTTTTAATTTTGTATTCCATGTTTTACTATAATTTAAAATACCATCCAATATAACCATAGTTTCTAGTGATACTCTTTTACCTAGATATTCTTTTAATAGTTTAGGATGTTGATTTTCTGATACTGCTATCATTTTAGAATCCATGATAGGTTCTATCTCAGATTTAAAAGTGTAAGTTAAACTTTGTATTTTCTTTTGCCATTCTATATAATTATCNTCATGAAACTTACCAACCCAACCTTTAGGATAAATTAAAAAGTTAGCAAGTAAATAATCTTGTATGTCATCTTTACTTTTATATTTTCTAGTTAATTTAACAAAAAAAATTCTNTCATTCCTTTTATAGAATGAATCTCTTGACACTTTGGATTTACCACCATATTTTATGAAGTCATAATCACCTTTGTCAAAATGTGCTTTCATAGCACAATACATTAAGTACGCATCTATTGGTTGCATTATAAAGGTAGCTTGGCAGATTTAGGTAAGTAATTTAAATCTCTAGCATTTGCTTCTATTTTTTCTTTTAAACTTTTTGTTATTAGTTTTGCGACAGTTACAGGTTCTATACCCATTTGTTCACAATAGATAGATATTGCATCAAGATGTGTACATCTNTTATCAAATGCAATCNTNTCTATTTCTAANGAAAATGTTTTTGGGGTNTGAACTGTATTATCTGACATTAAACACAACCTGTTGGTTTTGGTAATCCACCATACTTTGCAATCTTTTTCATTGGNCCAGATTTAAAAACTTCGTAAAGTTTACTTGCCTTTCTATCCATTCCAAANTCTTTTGCAAAGTTACGAACAGCAGGAACTGTGCCTGTTGCATTATACATTTCTCTTGCTTTGTCTATGTAAGTTTTGATT
The DNA here is from genome assembly GCA_002686215.1 of Candidatus Woesearchaeota archaeon. The sequence goes on along the minus strand of NZAU01000065.1, from coordinate 9,153 downwards.
TCATCTGTGATGACAAAATCATCTTCTTGTGCCATTTGTTGCATGACTTCTTCTGACCAATCATTTGTATTGACCAAAAAGCCATCACCATCTCTATTTAAGTCCATAATATACTCCAATTATAAATTAAAATGCTGCGGAACTTCCACAACCACATGTTGATTTTGCATTAGGATTTTTAATCGTGAATGCACTACCATTTAGTGGGTCATCTACATAATCTATTGTTGCACCTTCAAAATAAACACCTGACATTGGGTCTATTAATAGTTTTACACCATTAGTTTCAAATACCCAATCTTCATCTTTTTGTTGGTCTAATGTGAAACCATATTGAAAACCAGAACATCCACCACCTTGTATAAAACAACGAAGGTTTAGGCCTGGCTCTTCACTTGCCAAAATTACTTTGGCTTGATTGGCTGCACTTTCTGTAAATGTCATTTGCATGTTTTGTACCACTCATCTAAAGTTTCTTCTAATAATGGTATGTAGTCTTTTTTATCTTTGATAAACTCTTGTACAGTACCATTTTCCGTAACAACTAAAATTACTATTTGGTCAATAGGTTGACCTGTAATCTCCTCAAACATTAAGGCATATGCCGCTGTTTGAATATAATAATTTTCATTGTACGAATCTTTTCTCTCATTTGTGGAAGTTTTAAAATCTATGACTGAAAGCTGATGTTGATAATTAGCAATACAGTCTGCTCTTCCTGCCACTCTATATTTATCTGAATACAAACATATCTCTTGTGCATAGACATCTGTTATGAATTCAAATCTTTGATTTTTTAATTCATTAAATAAAGTATATGGTAAAAAGTCTTTCTTATGTTTCTCCCATGTTTCAAAACTAAAATCTTGACTTAACCAATCTTCACACATTTTATGAACTTTAGAACCTCTTACTGCGGCCTTACTTGCTATGTGTGTTGCAACTTCNTCACCAACTNTTTTNCNCCACTTCATTATACCTNCTTTATTTCTAGGTGATAATACNGTGGTTATAGAGGGATACTCTTTACCTTCTGGTGTTATATAATATCTTTTTTTATCTACTGTCTTTGTATCTAACTGAGGTAAATAATATACTTCATNCTCAAATTCAATCTCATAATTTTTCATAATTTATACTTTGTGCCACTCCTTACCCTCAAATAGTAGAGATTCTGCTTGACGCCTTCTGATTAGTCCGTCTAGTGTTTTACCACCAGCCTTGTTCCACCTTCTCATTTCAAATGGAACTGAACCATAATCACTTTCATTTAATTTTTTTAACATNGTTGANNNTCTTAAATTACCAACTCCTAAATTAAATGTCCATGCAACTAATGCATCAAACTGACCTTCATTTAATTCTACGATTACATTGTCATTTACATAATCTTCAAACTTTGCAATATCTTCTTCTANTANTTTATCTGCTTCAGGTTGTGATATAACATCACCTTCTTTCACTCCTGCAGTATGACCATAACCTATTGTCCAAACTCCTGCCGAGCATTTGTATGNTTTTAATTTACAACCTTCAAACTTTTTAATTANTGCCAAGCCTTCTTGACTACATTTCATAAATCAACTCCTATACCTAGTTTAGTTTTTTCAATCAAATAGTTTCTAACAAAACCAGACCTTACAATATCTGGTATGTCAAACTCAATACAAGCAAAGTCATCCATGTTCTCTAGAATTCTTAGAAAGTCATGTAANCCATTTCTTTCATTTGTTTTTGTCAAGTCTGTTTGACTAAAGTCACCACAGAAAAATATTTTTGAATCTTGACCAACTCTAGTAATGATTGTATCTAACTCATGAAAATTTAAATTTTGACATTCATCTACTATAATAATTGAATTGTCAAAAGTTAAACCTCTAAGAAATGATGTTGATAAGAAATATAAACTACCTTGTCTTTTGAGTGAATCATATAAACCTTTGAAGGCATCTTCATTAGGTTGCTTAAACATAAACTGTACCATGTTTTGATATGGTACTTGGTATAGTGCTGCCTTGTCTTCTTCATCACCTGGTAAGAAACCAATTTCTCTTGTNGGTATAAGTGAACGAACAATAACAACTTTATCGTAACCTGTTCCNTGTTTTAGAACATCTTGTAAAGACTGATACAANGTAACAAATGTTTTNCCTGTACCAGCACATCCAAAGAAGAATCCATTNTTACCCTCTTTGTACGCATCAAACACTAGTTTTTGATTATCTGTGATTGGTTCAATTTTTACCAAATCACCAGAATTAATTTCTTTCTTCTTTGACATAATTTTTATCCTTGTGTTTTACATAACCTTTCTTCGCCGCCTTCTTTTTATCAGGCACGACTAACATTCGTGTAAATTTAAACATTGCTTTTGCGACAGGGTTTCTCATAATTCTTCTCTAAAAGTTAGGNACCTATCATTCCTTGATANGCNCCCTGTGTATAGTCTGTTTTTATTTTGTCTATAACACATAGTTATTTATCTAAATTGTATTTCTTCACNACNTTATCTCTNTCTAANATCNGCTNNAGATTTNCTNCNAAATCTATCNNCAANAGGTGTNTTNGGATGGGCATCTGCTATCTTTGAAAAGACTTCTTTCATTCCACCATCCATTTTTTTAACTATGTGGTCTCCTACAAAATTAGGAGCTGTTAATACAGGTTTTAAATTAGGATTGTCTTTGAGATACTGTTCTTTTTCAGATATCTTCATCAACTTATCAAATACTTCACCTGTTTCTTTATCTTCAAATGTATATGTCGGCATTATGCGTACCACTCTGGTTTTTCTCTAGATTTCCAATTTGCAAATCCATTCTTGTAGTTTATGTAGTAATTCTTGTAACCTTGTATTGGGTCACCAGGTACTTTACACTCCTCTGGCATTGCCTGTGGTAATTCTGTAAGACCTATATCTTTGATATTATTAGGTGCTTTTAACAAACACAAAGATGGTCTTGCCGAACCATGTATCTTTCCATATCTAAATGTATATTCTGCAAGACAAGCCATGTAAATCTTATACATCAAACGATAATTTGATTTACTTTCACGCACCCACACATTACAAGGATGATTCACATGACTTGCTTTGAACAAAATATCTTCTCTTTTATCTGGCAAACGCCATCTTCTAATTCTTCTATTATTTGCAGTTCTACCTTCGTATTCTGTACCATCTAAAATTCTATGTGCTGTTGATAGTAACTGAGCATACTCAGTAACCATTTTTACAACATGTTTATCAACATGCCATTTTGCATTTTGTATTGGGTCTTCATGTAGATAAAATATGTTCATGTATCAACTCCCTAACTTTTATTAGATTCTTGTATTCTAACACATTTTCACTCATACTGTCAATAGCCTGTTTAATCAGTCCATTATCAGTCTCCCAGACTTCTTTAAAAGGATAAACATCAACATGTATCAAAAACACTGCTGTTTCATCTTTTATGACTGTCATTGTTCTTTCGTGTTCAACTCTAAAATATAAATCATCTAAATTTTTAATCTCTGGTTTATCATATTTTGGATGATTACTGTATCCACCCAAAGATGTTATACCCCAAGTGTATCTCTCGTATGACTGTCCACTACACATGGCCCTTATGATACCATCAGATGCACGAACTAATGCCTCATTGTCTGCAATAGGTTCATGTAACTCAGCTAAACTTTTGCCGACCTTATCACCAGCATTCCAGCTGGAAGGGAATGCAACAAAACAAGCCTCTAATTTACCATTGTGCATAATAACCACATCATCTTCTATTGCCAAACCTAAGTCTTTCATGTTATTACACTCTGTAAACAACTGATAATCATCAGGTTGATTGAATAATCCTAAACTTGCAGCTGTCTTTTCAACTAATCTTTCTTCAATCGCAAGTGGTGTTTCAAACCAAATGTCTGGGCCTAAACTATCTAACTCAATTCTTCTTTGTGATTGAATATGAACATCAGTATTATTTGCATTATAACTAGGTCTTTCACAAGGTTTAAAGACAGGTCTCATATCAAATGGTACTCTAATTACATGTTCAAACATTACTTTTCCCACCTATAAAAAATGTGGTCTTCAATCTCTATCGTTTTAGTTTTAGTCTTGGCCCAATCTGGTCTAACATAATCTGCGTGATAATGAGTTGCACCATCTGTAATATCAAAATAACCATTTGGTATCAAGTAGTCTGCCAATCCTAAAATTCTATCGTAAACTTCTAAATTTAATATTTTATCTGATTTACCATCACAATACCAACTAAACTGACATTTATCTCTAATAGGAAATCCACTCTCGTATGTTAATCCTTGTTTAACAACTTCGCATATTGTGTTGGGGAATCTATCATCTCTCACTCTATTAAGGGTCACTTGTGCAACTGCAACCCATCCAGCAAATCCTTGATTTCTCGCCTCAAAGTATATGTTATCTGCTAGACACTCTCTCTCACTTCCATATGCATTAAATCCTATTAGTAATAAACATACTAATATTATTTTTTTCATTATTTAACCTCAACCACCTCTGTGATTACATTTTTTGGAATAATTGTAGAATTACCACATTCATAGATAGTGCCATCATCTTTAAAATTAAAATCACTAACTATTCTAACAAGCTCATCATCTTCATCACTAATCAGATAACCTGTGCTTATACTTCTTGCAAGATTTTCTGATTTAACATCTTCTACACTTCTCCAAGTGCTATCAGATGAAATATCTAACCAATGAACTTGAACAAGTTTGTATGGTATCTTTTTGATTTTTCCTAAACTCATAATACATAACCTCAATCTAGGGTGTTCATGTCAGCTCTATATGATGAGGTCTGAGAGAGAGAAGCCGACATGAACGGGAATTACTTTTATAACCTCATCCATATTAAACCAGTTTATCAGGTTCAACAACTATTGTCAAGGGTTTTATATACCCGATGCACTACCTGGTGCCTGTGGATAAACTTCTGGTTCTGGTATCATATAATTATCATCCCAGCCAAATGCCTCTTTTACCACATCTTTTGATAAACCTTTGTAAACTTGGTGTAATCTTTTATCCTTTGCAGCAATAACAACTTCTGCCTCACTTTCGTGTAGACCTTCACACATCTGTATAAACATATTTTCTTTTTGTGATTGTTTAGTTTCGTTATCACCACCTTCTATAAAGTGAAATAGTTTTCTTGCCTCTGATGCTAGAACTGTATGTTCTGTACCAATCGGTGCATCATTTTTTTTGAAAGGAACTTCACCTGCAGGTATGACCCATTTTTTAGTGGGGTCAAAGGATGCCTTAATTATCATTCTTAAAGCTGAAGTGTCATTCTTTCTTAGAATTTCTATCTTTTGAGATTTTGTTTTTGCTTTGTGTACTTTGTCAAGTATCTCTGATATTAGTAATGAGTTATTACTATTTTGCGCATTAGCCATATTAACCATTTTAAAATTCTCCAATATTTTCAGTAAGACTAGTTAGTCTCTTTTCTATAAAATAATTTAGTAACCCACTTCTATCGCCATAAGAAGCTTCGTTGAAACTATTTAGTATTTCTGATTCTAGGGTTTTCGGAATATTATCCAAATTTATTAATTTATCATTTCTTTGATAATTTCGTTTTATTTCATCATCTAATTCATCAATGTCTTGAGCCAAAATACTTTCTAACTTCTTAGATGTTAAAGGTCTCTGTCTCAACTCATCTGTAAAAGTGTGGTCTGGTGACAATACATTTGGTACACCATCACTCTTATCGCCTTTTAATACATGTTCTTTGATATAAACTTTAGGGTCTACACCATCAACTAATTTTTTAGTTATCGGACTGTATTGTTTTACATTGTCATATTTTTGTAATTGTATAAAGTCTTTATCACCTGATACAATCATGACTTTTTCATTTTGATAATGTTTACATAATGTTGCAATTACATCATCTGCTTCTGCCCCATAAACTTCTACAACTTTATAAGGTAAAAATTCTTTTATTTCTTCTTTGATATTATTAAGAACATCAAATATGGAATCCCAATCTTTATCATCTTCTTCTCTATTTTTTCTACGATTTGATTTGTATTGTGGAAATATTTCCTTACGCCAATATGCTCTTGAATCGTATGCCAGAACTATTTCACCATAATCTTCATTAAACATTGTTCTGTACATTCTAACAGAATTTAAAATCATATGTCTAACCATGTCTTCTTCTAACTCACCTTTATTCATGTGCAAATGCATCATTAAAGATGCAACTGAGATTTGATTCATGTCTATTATTATCATTTTAAATTCCTTTAGAAAGGGTGGCCGAAGCCACCCCACTAAATCTTTACGAATTAAGAATCGTAAGATACACCATTTCCGTAAAGTGCTTTAATACCTGCAGCAACGATTGTTTTATCTGCAGCCCCATTCATAAGAACGGCACCTACACCAGCATTAATAATTGCTTGTGTTGGTTCACCCATACGGTAGGAAGTACCACTAGCAGTTTTGTTGATATAAATCATGTTACCTGCTCTTCTAAGTTTGTCTACCATCGCCTGTGGTGATGTAAGGTCAAACTGATTTCTTAATTGTGTCCAAGTAAGCGTTTTACCTGATTCAAATGCGTTTAGAACGCGTTGTGTTTTTGATAGTGCTTTTCTACCCATGTTATTTTCTCCTTTGGAAAATTAAATTTAACTTGACTAATTTTATGCCTCGTATAGTCATATCGGCAACTACATTATTGTAATTCGTTTTATTCTTCATCATCATCTTTTTTATTTTTTTTACTTTCTAAATCTTTAATTCTTTTGGTATGTAAAGTTTCTTTTTCTTTTTCTTTATCTAATTGTGTTTTTCGCCAATTAGTAACTTCACCTATTTCTGTATCTGGTTCAAACTCTACATCTAATTGACCATCACTCTCATGTATCTCTCTGACTTCATCTGCCATATCAACTAAATCACCTAATAATCTACTATCAAATCTTGAATAGTGCATCTCTATGCCATCTTCATTTTGTGTTCTGTCTGGCATCATAATATTATCAATCAATCCTTGAACGACATGTGGTAATTTTTCTTGCCTATACAGAGCAGACTTGACTGTCTCTGATAAAAAACCTATATCTAATATAAAACTATCTTCACCTATGTCATAACCATTTTCTGATAGTGTGTGAATCAACTGTACCATAACACCTTCTGTTACGATATCAATCTTTGATATCTTTTCTTGCATTTTTAATTGTGTATTATTTTTATCTAATGCCTTTTGATATTTTCTCTTGACCCAATCTGATGCTTGTTCATCATTTACTTTACCATGTGCATCCCAAGGTCCTATGATTATATTATCTGGTACTTTTTTATCTGTCATGATATAATTTTTTTCTCAACTGGTACTATTGCACCTATGTAATTTAAATAATTGTCTCTAATCTCTGACTTAGCATCATTTATTGTAATTATATGTTCTTCTTTAATATGCATTTCTTCATTCTCTGCGAATGGTATAAATGGTGAAAAATATAATTTAGTTTCAGAACTTGAACCAGGGTTTTGAGCCATCGGTATCAATACAAATGGTTTTTTAATTGTTGTTATTGAGGCATCAGAATATACCATCTCTGCCACGATATCCTCACCTGTGGTAAGTCTTAATAATTTTACATCCATTAGTGTGCCCTCTTTCTTCTGTAATTAGTTTTTTGTTGATGTGGCCCTGGTGTATCTCTTAATTTTTTCAACCACCTTTGTCTTCCTGCAGACTTGGCCAGTCTTTTCTTTTCACTTTTCTTTGTGAAAAACTGTCTTTCGTGAACTTCATTTAAGATACCAGCTTTCAGAACTTTCTTTTTAAATATTCTTAATGCCTTATTGATATCATCACCATGAACAGTTACACCTAAACCAGATGTCTGTTCTTGTGGTTTCTTTTTGAAGTGTCTTTTTTTCTCTTGATTTCTTACTTGAAATTTTTGTCTTGGTTTGGTTGAACTACCTCTCACTCAACACCCCCATTTATATCTTTATGGAATTGGTCTGTTATATCATAGACTGAACGCATTGCGTCAAACTTATTTTCAAACCCCATGATTTGAAGATTCTCCATATTGTTATCTAAAATTTCTAAAGCGTCATCTTCTGTAATGTCACCACCCACTAATTTGTGAGCAAGCACATTCAAAATATTTTCAGCGTCTTCCATCATTTGTTGTTTTACAGCACCCATATTATACCTCCAATAGTTTGCCGATTATTTCCCAGTCATATATTCTGACACCATCAACCTTTTCAAAAGCCATTTGGTGTCCAGTTTCATTTTCTAAATATGTGACTGCCTCATCTTTCGTTTTGAATGTTTTATCAAAACGCCTGTTGTTTAATTTTGGTTTTGCTAAATATTTTTTCCTCATATTTTAAAACCCCCATGTTCAATAAATTTTCTTCTTGATTTACTAAATGATAATGGTTTCTTAAACTCTATTATCTCTTTAGCACCTTTTGGTATGTAACCAACAAGAGAAGATTTATTTTTTACTATGTAAGTGTGATTACTGACTTTTTCATCACCCCAGTCAGTAATCTCTTGTAATACTTCTATCACTATGCTGCCTCCAACATTGACATTGGTACAGAATATCTACGACCACCTATGTCAACAGTACATCTTGTTCTTTTGATTTTTAGAAGCGTACCTAACTCTCGTTTTGTCTTTTGAACTACATACACTTTTGCTCCCTCTATCAATGAAGACTTAGCATTCATGTTTTGCACATCACGAATAAAATCTATCAGACTATTCAACTCTGATAAATCCATGCTCATGATTTCTTTTCGTATACTCTCTTTCATAATTTACCTCTTTTCATTAATTTACAGCAATCTTAACATATCCATACAAGATATGTCAAGGGTTATTTTAGGAATCTTGGATGCCTCCAATATTCCAATAAAATAGAAAATCCATTAGTTTCTTGTAATTCGTGAAGATACATCATCATTATCCATACATTAGGGTATTGATTTTTTTCATCAGAATAAACTATGTGATAATCTATCATATCTCTCATTTCATCATTTGTGACTTTTGTTATATTTTTGGGGTTTAAGTAATTTGTCATATTTTCCTCTCTCTTTCTATGATTATGTAGC
>NZAU01000064.1 GCA_002686215.1 Candidatus Woesearchaeota archaeon | reverse complement strand
TGCACTTATGTTTCCACTTGCGGTAATGTGTGCTCCACCTTGAGCGTCTGAACCACTTACCCATAGATTTCCTGCAATATGTAATGATGCTGATGGTGTGAAATTATTATTAGCACCTATAAAAACTTTTGTTCCATTACCAAATACTGCTCTATCGCCAGTATCCTCATCTAATAAGAACATTTGTTTGTCATTAACAACTACTCTAAATGAATCTGCAGCGTGTGATTCTATGTAAGTTGCTTTATCTGCTTCAAAATATATTCTTTGGTCTTCGGTTAATACAATATCACCACCATTACCAATTTCTAATTCTCCAAATGAAGCTGTTGCGCTTGAACTGATGTTTCCACTCGCGGTAATGTGTCCACTTGCACTTACATTGATATTAGATACATCTATACCAGTGCTGGTGGTTTCTAATTTTTTATTACCTGCGTGATATAATCCAACATTGAATGCTTCAGAATCAGTTTTTAGAACAAGGTCGGTATTTCTATCCATAACTCTAAAGTTAATTCTATTACCACCTTGATTAATTGTAAAAGGATAAGGGGTGGAAGCATCTTTTTCCATATCAGCAAATCCAACATCACCTGCTTTAAATCTAATTCTATTACTGGTAAAGTTTATAAATGTAGTTTCATTACCTATATGCTTGATGTATTGTGAAACCTTTAAGTCTCCGTCTACCACTGCATTATTATCAACATCTATATGTTGTAATGAACCACTATTACCAGTGATTAATCCACTCGCACTAATATTTGAACCCGTTACATTTGTAACCGATAAACTATCCGTTAATTGTTTTCCCTTGATATTAGCCATATTTCTCTTTTATTTTTCCTTACTTATAAATATCTAAGAATTAAATTTACCAAATCCTATGACCTCATCATCTGATTCTAATGAGTATCCTAACTCAGTTGTGTTTAATCTTAGTTCTAAATTTTCTGATGTCTTTTGAACTATTTCCAAAGCATCATTTTCAATTAACATTCCATTAATAAAAAACATAAAATCATTTTCAGTAGTGCCAGTCAAACCTGTTGGTGCAGAAGCAGTCACTGCTGTAAAACTTGAAGTATTTGCACTTGTAAAACTACCCGTGTGAACAAATGACTTTCTATTGTAGGTATTTTTATCCACAATACCTGTATCTAAAAAGAATTGTTTTGTGGCATTTTCAGTAGCTAATGAAGTTGAACTTCCGTCAGCTAATCCGGTATCATTTGATATTTCATTTATGGTATATCCNTTTAANNNANATGAACCTGTAATGTTGGAACTACCTGATACCTTATGAGTATCATCTAAACTATCACCAAATCTACTTGAACCACTTTCAAATATAGTTGTTGAACCTGTTACACTAACTTCAAATTTTTCATAGTTCAATTGTCCGTTTGTGGTCATTGATGTTGCGTTTACATTTTCTGTAATTGCTAAACTACCTGTATGACCCACCACACTATTTGAACTACTTATAAATCCGTCACCTAAAAATAAATTACCAGCTTTTATNGTATCGGAACTTACAACANTATTGAAAACNACATTTGCAGTGGTCCCAACATCTTGTCCAATACTAATCGTGACATTTTGGTCGTTTGATAAAAAAAACTCTCTTGTAGAAAAATCTACTCCGTTTCTTACACCACTAACTCCTGTTCCTAAACTTATCGTTATTGGTCTTTTAAGTTGAAATTCAGGTGCACTCATNACTACTCCTATGAATTAAATTTACCAACACTTAAAATTTCGTCATCACTTTCTAAAATATATCCAATACTACCTGTATCAACGTGTAATTCTAATGAACTTCCTTTTTGTTGTATNGCTAATGCGTTGTGTTCCATATATTGTCCATTGATGAAAAACACAAAGTCATTTTCAGTAGTNGAAGTTAATCCACTTGGTGCGGATGCCGTAACCGCTGTAAAACTAGCTGTTGTGGCATTTGTTATACTCGCTGATGACTTGAAAAAATTCTTTCTTAAATAAGTTGCACTATCCGTTACATTGTCTGTAANGTAAGTTTTTATTGCATTTTCAGTTATTAATGCGGTCGCACTTCCGTCTGTTAAAGCTGTATCGTTTGATATTTCGTTTACACTATATCCATTTAAACTAAATGAACCCGTTACATCTACACTACCGGTAAACTCGTGAGTATCATCAAGAGTATCACCAAATCTTGTAGAACCACTTGCGAGTATGATTGATGCGGAAGTAAATGTTGTGTGAAATTCATTTGCTGTTAGTGTTCCATTGATTGTTGTATTACCTTGTACCGTCAAATCACCTGTGGTTTCTAATGAACCAGTAACATCAATACTACCACTTATACCTGTCGTGGAATAAATTGTTGATGAGTCTCCGATTTGAACACTATTACTAGCTGTCAATTGATTAAATGTTACATTTGATGTTGTTTCTACTGCTTGACCAATAGCTATATTTTGTGATAGTGCTGCTGAACCATTGAATCCAACACCAGTATTTGATATTGTTACACCTGTTCCTTGATTTAATATCAAAGAGTTTTCTAATGATATAGTAAATATATCTTTTGTTTGTTCACCAAACTCTGATGCGTTTGATGATAAATCTACTTTTTTACCTTTATCATCAATGATAGTTGCTTTTGTGCTTTCTCTAACTATTAGTTTTTTAGGTGTTAAATATTTTTGTGTTGTTGTTTTTCCGTCAAATGTTTCTGGTAAAATATATCCATATAGATTTACACTAAAAGTAGTTTGAATTAATTTTTCTCCGTCTATTTGTGATGCGTCTGAAAAACTTTCAATTGAACTTTTAAATTTCATTTTACCTGGCTCACCCCAATATGAACCATCTGAATAATTAATCTTTTCAACAATCTTATTCATTTGTTCAATGTATGATGTCCATATGGTAAATTCATATGTTAGATTCATATAATCTGGCATAGAAACATTATAGTATTCTCTATTTGGTTCTAAACCTTTTTGAACACTAAATTTGTCAAAACGATTTTGTTGTGAATATTTTTTTTGAAATGTATAAAAAATCTTTGGGTCGTTCGCATCTAATTTATCAATTGGCATATTATCATTACGACTCATACCTGTTCGTTTAAATGCAATCAACGGAACTATAATTTGTTTTTTCTTATCTCTTAGAAACCCTTGTTTTGAGATTGCGTTCCACCTTTCTGGTGATGCGTAAATACAAGGGACTTTAACTTTTTCTTTATTGACCTCTACCTCAGGTTTGATTACTTCATTGAAATAATACATAATAGCAGAGTCCATATCCATAATTCCGACTGACAAATTCTTTACATCATCTGTTGCACCCGGTGAATTACGACTTATCTTTTCTCCACGATTAAATATTAGTCGTTGACTTCTTGGTATTGGTTTATTTCTTGGCATTAAAATCCTCTATATTCTTCTAAGTTCACNGTTGGTCTTCTCACTAAGTTAGCTGACACTACTATTGAATGACTATTATCTGGATTACCACCTATCAATTGGTTTTCATTGAACTTATCTACTTCAAAATAACCATCATTCCACTGCATTATATCGCCNATTTCTGGTTTTAAATCTACNTCAACTAAGTATGCTCTTTGAAATGCAAATGAAACACTTTGTCTGTTGTCTGGTCCGAAGTCNTCATAATTGAAATCAAAATCTGACGCATCAACAATACAAGGAAGTTTTACACCTTGTTTGTAAACTTTACCNTCTGATGCTTCTCCATACATATTGGTTTCTGTTTCNTAAACTGAAACTCTATAAAGTATTACAAACTGGTCTATNATTCCGCAATCATCAATATTTGGTTCACCTAAAAGTTCNCTATTGAACTTTTCTATGGTTGCCAAATCTTTCGCTCCATAATATCTTTGTGGCATTTAATTATCCTATGTAAACTGGGTAAGGAACTTTTCTTAGAGTTTCTTGTTGAGATTCAGATTCATCTCTTTGTGCTTCCATAAGTGCCTTACGACTTGTTTGTTCTAAGTTTTCTCTCAATTGTTCTATTAATTGTTCTTTTTCTGCAGTTGCTTCGGCTCTTAATGTATCTCCGTCAAGTGAAACTTCTGAATTTGGAATAGGNATTGTTCCATATTTAGAACGAACNATACCTAANANTTCTTTTGCTAATGCTAATGTGTATTTTCTTATCCATTGTTTACCAACATCATTTATATNGGAATAAACCATAAAATCATATTGTGCATTTGAATAATCTGATACTACATCATTAGAACCACTATATCTTGTTCTTAATGGATTATCTCTATCATCAGTTTTAACATATTCAATNAATAATGAACCTGATTCTGTNGGAATAGGGAATATTCTTAACTGATTATTGCGAATTTCAAAAGAATATGCAGATTTTCTAATCTGGTCATTGAATTCAATGGCCTGTATTCTTAATAAGTCTGCATAAATCGGTTGTAATACGAAAGTAATCGCTGGTGAATAACTACCAAACCCAAATCCGTCCAACATATTGTATGTTCCAAAACCTGTTGAAGCATATGGGTCAAAGTATCTTGTGACTGCTGGTCTGGCTTCATAATGAACCTTTTTAACTTCTATGGCTGCGCCAGATTCACTCACTTCACTAACTAATGCGTTCAAATCATAGGTTTGACTACCTGAATTGACTGAGACTGCTGTTCTTTTTACCTCTAATGAACCACCAACCAATGCTTCTTGTCCATATTCTTCTGAAATGAAAATATTTTCAGATAAAGTTGACTTTACTCGTTTATGAGTGAAGTTTGAACTTGTTGATTGTCCTTTTAGATGTAATAAGTTGTCACGAATGTTGAATTGGTTGACTTGTGCACTATATTCTGATATAGACTCCTCTAAACAAGCATAAAACTGCGTGTCTTGTAGTTCTATATCGATAATTGGGTATCCCAATCTTCTTGCACACCAAGTTGCAACTTGTGGGGCTTCTGATTGGAATTCTGTGTCATTGTCATATAACCCAAATGGTGTGGATTCGCTTACTGCGGAACCCGAACCTGGCCATATTGGTTCTTGAGCCATTAGAATCTCCTATTAATAGTAATTGTATATACATTAATAAATATAAGAAATACAAAAAACCCCCACAAAAAGTGGGGGCTTTTTATTTTGTAATAAATCAGTTTCAGGACTGATATTATTATGCACCAATTACTGGTAACTCTGCACCAACCCATTGAGTTCCGTCAAGCGCTATACAAAGCATAATTGTGTCTGCTGCTATTGTTATCGCTGTGTCGTCACCTGCTGGTCCGATGGCATCACCAACACCACCAAATACTTCTAAAGTATTACTTGCTGCGTTGTTGAAAATTAAAAACATAGTTCCCACTGTAACTGCTGAAAGTAAAGGTAAAACTACACATTTTGTGTTGTCTGCACCTGTAACATTAACAAGTGTTCCACCTGCTGCGTCTATTGAACCACCATTTGATTGGTTCGCACCTGCTGCTGTTACTGCTTGGATACCTATACCTGCAACACTACCAGCCGCTAAAACACCACCATCTGCTAATGTAGTTACTGAGTCCATTAAATTATCGAAATAATTTGCGTGACTTTGTCTTAGGGAGCTTTTGATTGAAGCTTTTGTTGAACTTGCCATTCCTATTCTCCATGCAATTTGGGGATTTCCTGCTTCCCAAATCCTTTAATTGTAAAGATTACAATACCCACAACATCCGTTGCCAGGGCTGGAAATTAACCTTATATCTATAAATATCTAAGTTTAATTTTTAAAAACAAAAACCCCCAAAATAAATTGGGGGTTAATGTTATGTGATATTAGTTCTTAAATACTAACTATTATACATAGTTAACATCTGCAACTACGACCTTACCATAGAATTCTGGTCTAACCATCTTCTTGGCGTATCTTGTCATCACACCTTTTCTTGGCGTGAAGTTTTTAGGGTCGTACACTAATGGTGTCATAATTAACGGTACATATGGTGCATAAACCGCGCCTGTTTCTAAGAAGTTTGAACCTCTGAAACCGACAAGTATGCTATTTTCTAACATATATGGGTTTTTGTAAACAGTAAATCTGTTGTTTAAAGCACCAACTTT
>NZAU01000063.1 GCA_002686215.1 Candidatus Woesearchaeota archaeon | reverse complement strand
TATCTGAAGTTTGGATAGTTGTGCTTCTGTTATCAAATCTTTAAGTTTAGGTATCATATTACCACTTTCTACAAGACCAATATCTTGCCTTATGTCTTGGACCAGGATTATCACAATTGTGTCTTGCTCTGAATGATTTTCTTCTTGCAGGGTCTGACTTTTTAATTCTCATAGTCTTTTCACCACCCTTGCCTTTGTGACCAAAATTTACTTTTACAACATTTCCTTTTGGATTTTTTACATAAACTTTGAATTTTTTTACATCACCTCTTGTTGGTTTACCTAATTTAACTTTTCTACCTTGGTATTCAGCTTCGTTTACATCAGGTTTGTAATGTTTTAAAAATTCTATAAGTTCTGTAATGTCTTGTTCGTTTACAACATCGTACTCTTCTATCTCTTCAGATTCATTTCTGATGATGTTAATGTGATTTGAATATAATGCTTTAGTAATATTGTCCATAATTTAACTCCTTACACTATAAATATATAATTTTTGATTATTACCTAATTAACCAAGTCAAATCCTCATCGGTATCACCAACTCTTTGTGTCCAAGGGTTACCGTGTGGACCTAAGTCGTTCCCACCATAAATACCAGAGTGTGTTTGTGAACCAATACCACCTAATGCTCTTTTGGTTAAATCAATACCTTCTTGTCTAAGTCTCAAAGCGGTATCTCTTACCCAAAGTCCTATTGCAAATGACATAGTTAAATCATCATTATAACCTTTCATAGCTTCAGCTCTATTACCTGTCCAAATAAATGTAAACAATTCATCAATTAATCGTGATGACCTAACCATACACGACTTTTCTCTAAAGTAATCATCTAACTTAGATATAATCAACGGTCTTGTTTTTGAAGTAGTACTAAAACCAGCTACCATTCCTCTTTCTTCTCTTCTATACTTGTTAGTCATTTGATGTTCTACATCTACATATTTTAAATCCTTACTCATATAGAATAAATTCTTATAATCTCTATCAATTATTTGTTGGATTACTGCCCAACCAATGTTTGCATTCTCAACTACTAATAATGCATTATTATATTCAGTAGCTAATGCAACTAAAAAGTTTCCGAAGTCTTTTGTATCTAATTTACCTTTATATTCAGCTACTTGTGAGGCTCCTTCAACATCAAATACATGACAAGCTGAAAAATCTGAAGAGTCTCCTCTCGCAACATCGGCCACTACCATGTAACTTTTATTATAATCAGGATATTCCCATTTCCATAAGTTTCCATCAAAGCCTGTTTTTTCTAAAGGTTCTTGAACATAACTTTCTTTGAAGAACATTAATAGTTGTGGGTCAATCACTGTATCACCTGATGAAACAAAGTCACAATCACATTCTTGTGCTGCTCCTTTTGGTCCTAATAGTTTTTCTTGTTCATCTCTCCAAGTTTGGTCTCTTTCAGGATGAACACTCCAATGTAGTCTAATAGTATTGAATCCATTATTTTCCTCCTCAGCTCCTACCCATGTCTTATGAAAAAAATTACCAACTCCATTTGGAGTAGAAAGTATAATTGCACTACCACCAGTTGATAATGTTGATTGTGATGATATCCATATATCTTCAATCTTGTCAATAAAAGCTGCCTCATCAAATACTAATAACGATAGTGCTTCAGAACGACCAGCATCACCCGCAGCCGATGTAGCTTTAATTTGTGAACCATTTGAATATCTTAAAGATAGTTTGTTATCTTCTATTGCGGTTTGTTTTAACCAAGTAGGAAGGTTATCATTCATATATCTTACCTTGGTTACTAAGTTTTTTGCTACTTCTTGTTTTGTTGCAATAATCAAAATATTAAAATCAGAATTAAACAACATTTTCCAAAGTGAAAAACCGGCAACNAAAGTAGATATACCAGTTTGTCTTGANTTNAGTACAATGTTATACCTTTCTTTATCAAACTCAGTTAAAGTTCTTTCTTGAAAATTAAATAAATGAAAAGGTATCTTACCTCTNACTGGATGTTGAATATAGCAATACTTTTTCATAAAGTGTATTGGGTCTTGTGCACACTTCTGATATTCAATCTTAATAATATCCTTTAAGGATTGTTTAGCCATTATTTTTTCTTAAATGATAATTTCCAATACAANGAACCACCGATATATGGAGTGACATTATTGTTTGCATTNATTACACCTAAATCAATNCCAAAAACTTTATCTTTTTTGTCCTTGTATAATAATCCAAACTTAGCACTACCAATAAAATCAGTCTTATTGAAACCAGCACCTATTCCGTAATATAATTCTCTNTTAGGTAACTCCTTGACTATTTTTGTATTGTAAATTGTAGGAATCTGAAAGTTCCATTCTATTTTCCTACTAATGATTCTGTTTTGGGATATTGTGTCTGTGAGGAATCCAAATCCAAGAGAGGGGTTTGGTTTTGTTCCCAATGAATCAATTGTTATTTCTGGTCCAAAATCATATGTTAGATTTAAAGTATCTTTTACAATGTATTTTGCATAGTAATCTTCAACTACTTTAAGAGAGTCAACATCAGCTGGTACTTCAACTTCAANAGTCTCTACTTTTGTAATATATTTTGGAACATACTTTGGTACTTCTATTACTTTTTCAACAAATACTGTATCTATCTTTTGTTCTAATAATTCGTAATCTTTACCATCTACAGTTACTATGTCTTTAGGGTCTATGGATGAATCTCCACTACAAGCTCTCATTAATAGTATAACGACTATTAATCCTACAATTAGTATTTCCTTGAAATACTTTCGTAATATACTAAAGAATATGTTCATAATTTTTATCTTTTATTCTGTCGAAACATTCTTGTCTTTTTTCTTTAATTTCTTCCAACTCTTTTTTACTTTTATNAACGAATTCTNTCATTTCTTTTTTCATCTCATCGACAGGTCTTGGAAGAGTATATGTTTCTGTAATTTTACCATCTTCATCATATTGATGATATTCTTGTTTTAAATCTTTTATTTCTTCTTCTATAGAATCCAATCGTAAAAGTCCATCAGCTATTGCATTTGAAAACATTTTATATTTTGCATAATCTTCGTAGACACCATTGATTCTTAACTCTCTTTCCATTTTTTTATTACAAGAAATACAAAATCCTGTTTTACGAATAAGTTTTTTATTGTTTGGTCCAAATTCACCAACATGGTCACAATCAGTATTTTTACATTGGTTTTGTTCTTGAAGATACTTTCTTATATTTTCGAATACTTCCGAATTCTTACCAGTCTTTAAAGTATATCCATCTTTCTTTTCATATCTGTAATGTTCATCTTCCCAAACATCACCAACCTTTCTATCAGTTTTTTTANCTTCCCAACCAACAGATTGGNTTTTTTCATACTCACCAGTCTTGACCATATCAGCCAACTTTCTACGAGTTGGATGCATGAATTTTCTTTTGAATTCTTTTGCCATACTATTTTAACATATTATATATGTATATATAAATATAACTAAATTGTAAAAACGACAATTTTTAGAAAAATATACCTAATATTTGATTTAGTGGTGCAAAAGTACCTGTAAGTTTAAAGGTCTTTCCATTGTAGGTAAATACAATACCTTCATTTGGTACTATCTTTTTAGCACCTCCGATAGAGTTTAATCTTTGAAGTTCTAATTTTAGTTTTTGGATTTTCTTTTCATCACCAGATTTTTTTACATCTTTGATTGTTTTATCCAATTTCTTTTTCATATCTCTAATAGCTTTGTCAGGATTGACTGTCATGGCTGAACTTACAAATTGTAACACTTCCGCACCTAAACCTAAGAAAATATCTTCGAATGGTCTAATATTGTCTTTAGCTATTTTACTATGTTTTTCTTTATCAGTTTTCTTTGCCCATTCTAAAGTTTTAGCATCATTAATATTGTTTTTATCTAATCTAAATTTCTTATCAAAGAAAGCCCATCTTTTTACCAATCCCATTTTAGTTTTATTATCTAATGTGGTTGGTGATTTTTTATCTACATAGTTTTCCCAAAAAGCTTGATGGTATTCTGCTACACCATCGGTGTCTTTTAGATTATATTTCTTTTGTAATCTTTTTATTTTACCACTATACACAGATTTCTTTTTAGAAAGGTCTTGTGATTTAGGTAACTTTACTACTGGTGGTCCTTCAATAGTATATGATGATTGAACATTTTGATTGACTTGTTTAATCATACCAGCTAATATTCTTGCTGCTCCTTGATTCTCACCTATTGCTTTACCATCTTCATCATACTCCATAGTACCNTGNAAAATAAGTAAAGCTTGNCCATAAGGAATTACATTTACTGAAGTTGGATAAATTACCTCTAAGTTCATAAAACAAGCACCATCTTTAAAAATCTTCTTTCTTTGTGGTTCAGAAAGTGAAGAGATAGCCTTAGATAAATCTCTCATCGCAAAGTTGTATGCATCACTCAATCCTCCTCTACCTTGAAACTTATCCGAAACTCCTCGTATATCCAAGGCGTTCTCTCCTTTATTTTTNAGATGTCCTTTATTTCTTGCNGCAACTAATCTATTGTCTCTCCAACTAATTGCTAAAGCTTGACCATCAGTTTTTTCTCTTGTATTTTCTAATGTACCATCTAATGCTCTATTNACAATATCTTTNAANTGACCAAATGTTAAGTTGACATCAGAATCAAATGGATGGTTCATGTGTCCATATGCTCCACCTTCTTTNATTAAACCTTCACCTAAGAAGTTTTCTTTTTCTTTGTTCTTAATCCATAATCCTATTTGTGGACCTTTGATATCTTTAGGTACATCTTTACCACCAACTGATAAATTGAATTTAACAAATTTATCCATATCCTTACCAATTAACTTTCCAAACTTTTTAATTTGGTCATCTGATAACGATGTTTTATTTTGTGCGTTTTTATACACAACAATATCATCAGGTCTAAATGACTGAAGTGATACTAAGAATACTATATTGTTTTTTTCTTCGTTTGAGTATGTAAGTTTGTTTAATACTTTTGATAATACTACGGGAGAGTTTTTAGANAATATTGATGATAAGAATAAAATNTAATCNTTATCATTTGGATATGGTTTTGATACTTTTAGATTTGGAAGTATCTGTTGTGTAAATCCAAGTTTGTCACACATCTCTAAATACTTAGAAGGATTCTTTGCTTTCTTTATAGATTTAACAAACTCATCTCTGATTCTTTCAGCACTTATACCTTTTAGTGATGGGTCACTTTGAAGTGCGTCATGTAGTTCTTTATCAAGTTTACCACCTGTACTTGCTTGGAATCTTAATGCTCTTAATTTTCTAAGTGGGTCTTCGTCAAATCTTTCTGATGCTTTACCAACTGTTCTAATGTTTTTCTTTTTAAGGTCTGCTATACCACCAACTAAATCTACGATTTCTTTTTTATCAATATCATAGAATAATGCGTTGATAGTTAAATCTCTTCTTCTAACATCACCTTCTATATCTGTATAATCAACTGACGATGGTCTTCTACCTTTACCGATATCTTTTCTAAATGTTGCAATCTCATGTCCACCAACCATCACAACTCCGAATGATTTACCAACCTCAACAGTTTTCATTCCTGTGTCTTTTGCAATCTTTAGAACTTCATCAGGTTTTGCGTCTGTTGCTAAATCATAATCCTTTGGTGACTTACCAAGTATTGCGTCTCTTACTGCTCCACCCACTACATAAAGTTTCTTACCATTCTTTTTAAATGCTTTGTGAATTTTTTGAATATCAGATGGTATCTTCAGTAATTGTTTTGCCTCATTTATTAAATCATATCTTTCAATAGATTCTTTTAATGTACCTGTTGTATCTTCTTCTTTCTTAGGTTCATCTGAAAGTACATTATCTTGGTCTTTTGGTTCTAAGAAGTTTAAGAACTCATATCCTAATTGTAATGCAACACCTTTGATATGATTTGCCCACTTTCTGTATGCTGGTAGTCCTTGTAGGTCATCACCATATCTTACTGCTAATGCGTCAAGACCTGCTTTACCTTGTGGAAAGAATGAAACGGGATATCTACCTGGCCCATTAGGATATTCGGTATCTGTAAATGATTCCATATCATCTTCGTCCATAAGATATGTGACAATGTTCCATCCAAGTTTACCAATTACTTCTTCCATCTCAGATTTAAAAGTTTTCATGTCACCATAAAATGCGCCTGGTCCATCATCTACTACACCTTTTCCTAAATTTAAGACAGACGCTTCATCTATTTTATGCAACTCTTCACCCTTTTCACCAATACCCGATGTTACAAAATCATCACTTGGTACAGGTTCTTTTAACGCTGGATTCTTTTTTATTTTTTTGATTGCGTAGTATTCGGCTTCATCTGATGTACCTTTAGAGTCTTTAGAATATATTGAATCTGCTGTTGGAAAATGCATTTGAGTATATCCCATTGAATCCATCCAAGGTTCGTCTTTTTGACTACTTTTCTGAGTTCCTAATACTCTTGTTTTTCCAGCTGGTACATAAATAGTATCAGGTTCACCCGCGTCTGCACCATATAAAGAACCTTCAATCAAACTTCTAAAATTAATTGATTGAAAGAAAGATTCCATTACAGATTCTAACTTTGATAATCTGCCTGATATAAGATTAAATATTTTTGGGTCAAACTTACCATATACTTTTTTGAAGAATGATTTTCTTTTAGACTCATCACCCTTTGACATTCCATCACGAACTGCAGTTCCACTTATGTTACCAAATGATGGTGATACATAAACATATCCTTTATCTTTGTAGCC
>NZAU01000062.1 GCA_002686215.1 Candidatus Woesearchaeota archaeon | reverse complement strand
GACCACCAGCATTGCTAGTACTCTGGTTGCCGCTTGAACTTGCATCATACGATCGTTGAGCTCCGACAATATAACTATTGTCATCATTACTGTTATAAAGTTGAAGTGAATGACTGTGACCGCCAGCAGTATTGGTATTGTGATTGTGACCACCAGTATTATTGGTGTTGTGACTGTGACCACCAGTATTATTGGTGCCTAAATTTCCAGATCCATGACTATGATTACTTACGCTTAAGTTTCCAGATCCATGGCTATGATTACTTACGGTTAAGCTTCCAGATCCATGGCTATGACTATCAACAGTGTGTGAGTGTGTTACAAGTGTAGCATCAGCACTGCCACCAGTTGCTGCTAAAGCATAAGAAGTTCCTTCACCAACAACAAAACGATTTCTTAAATTTGGTAGATTAAACGTGGTGCTTCCATCACCAGCACCATGTGCGGTACCGATCGCATTGAACAAGTCGGTATATGTAACTCTACTGACTGCAGAACCATCACAAAGTAAGTATCCAGATGGAACACTTGATGCCGTTCCAGACCACATACTTACAGTACCAGCAGGTGCTCCATCTACACCAGCACCTCCGCCTCCGCTACCTCCACCATCTGCTTGAGCAGTCCAAGCACTTCCAGTCCATTTTAGAACATGACCAAATGTTGGATTCGATGCAACACTGACATTTGCTAGGTCACCCAAGTTTTGACCAGTAATATCAGAAATATAAGTGCTACCATCAATTGTGTAAGTTCCAGCGCCAGTGCGCTTCATAAAACCATTGGAACTAAAGTCCGAATCTGCAATATATCCTACAGTGGCATGATTGCCCCATCCAAAGGCAGTGTTCCAGTTACTAGAATTATCAGTTATAACACTGTATGAACCAGCAGTAGAACCGCGCTTCATCAATCCTTGAGTTGTGAAGTCGCCATCAATAACAACATCAGCGTGTGATGTTTCTGCTGTCAAATAGTTTGGTGTGAATCTTTCCCACTTACCCGTAGAAGAATTATATCTAATAATCTGACCGTTCGTTGCATTTGCAACATCATTATCAACATCTTGAAGACTATCAAGATCTAAAGCACCCTGACCACCACCGATGGCAACCCATTCGGGATCTTGTCCAGGACCATTCGACTTTAGGAATCTTCCAGCAGCATTAGTTGGTGGTAAAAATGTAGTTGAATTTGCACCATCTTGATAAGGAATTGATCCCTGTTCACCACCTTTTAATGCATCTGCTTTAAGACCAGAAGTGCCTCCAACCTTAAGGTTACCACTAATTTCAATATCCTGATCAAAGAATACATTCTTATAGAATGTAACCTTTTCTCCAAATGTTTGTTCGTCCTTTTGGTAAAAATTATCTGCCATCTTAGAAATCTAATACGTCTGTTGGATCGATGGGTACATTATCTAGAGCATCTTGTAATGCTTGATCAACAGAATCGCCAAATGCTGCTTGAGCTGCTTGACTTAAATTGGATCCTGGATCAGCAATACCAAGTAGATCTGTAGCAGCACCAACAGGATTACCCAAAACTTCACCTGCTGTACCTACCAAAGAACCAGGAATGTTTTGAACAACATTACCTGCAATGTTAGAAGCAATCGCACCAGGAGCAAGACCACCACTCAATATATTTGCAGCTTCTGATGCTGCACCAACAATACCTTGCCCCTGTGCAACTTTTCCAATTAACTCTCCACCAGGAACAGAACTAAGGGCACTTGATGCAAGATTAGTAGCAAGTGATGCTGGTCCAGGTATCTTTCCGCTAGCGAGATCTGATACACCAGAAGCAACCACACCACCAACAGCACTTGCTGCTGCGGAAGCAATAGGTCCACCTGCTGCAAGGGAAGCAAGACCTGCACCAACATTAAATAAACTCTCAGCACGAAGACCTAATCCTGCTCTTCCTACAAGGTTTTCTTGATAACCACAAATAGCGTGCCAGTTTGGTCTCTTTGTTGTCTCTGTAAACTTACAATATCCTTTCTTACCAGGTCCTAATTCAAGAATATTCTTCGCTTGAATTTTTATATTATTGCCTGCTTTTATTGTAATATCTTCCTTTGCCTCCATATGAATGTTTCTGCCTTTGATGCAGACATCACCATTCTCTAAGGCATTAATAACAATACTTCCGTGTAATCCTGTAATAAAAATATCTACGCTTCCTTCAGGATTCTTCTCACCACCCACAATTTCAATGGTTCTATCACCATAAACGTGGGTGATACCACCCTCTGTCATTCCAATGACAGATTTATCACCACTTTCAGTGTTTGCATACAGATTATAAACATCCGAACCATTTTGACCCATTTGAGGGTTTCCAGTATCCAATCTTACATTGGGACTGAAACTCTCTAATGACCTCTTATGAAATTTGGTTTTAGGTTCTGACTGGTGTGGCATATGATATATCTCCTTTCAATATTTAGTATCCACCACCATATCCGCCACCACCAGAACTTGGTGGAGGTGTAGGAGGTGAAGGTGGTGTTGGTGTTGGAGATGGGGTAGGTGTTGATGGTGTTGAACCACCTCCACCAGATGTTGTTGGTGGGGGTGTAGATGATGGTGGTGGAGTTGTTGTACTAGATGTAGTAGATGTGGTTGTAGTTGAAGAAGATGTGCTACTAGATGTGGATAAAGTTTCTCTAATGATCTGAGTTGTGGTGCTTACAGTTCCTGATGAAGATCCAAGACTCTCTGCTTGAGTATCGTAGATGTACTGATGTGGTGCAGATGTATGTTTAGCACCAACCATCTTTCTACCATTCGTTGGATGAATGTGGAATGGTCCATAGTATTCTTTACCGTTGACATATCCAACAAGGTCATCATCTTTAGATATACAGTCAATAACTTGCTTGACCTCACCTTGTGGTTCAATAGGTCTACGCTTGAACCTTGGTTTAAGGATAGCACCAAATCCTGTGAGACTATTGATTTCAAACTCAACTTCACCAAGAATTTGTGGGAACTTAAGTTCTCCTATTGGAGTCAGTTTCCTTATACCACCATTTTCATCAACATCTATGGTATATTCATTTCCTATATTATCGGTAACAGTATCACCTCCTCCCACACCATCATTTCCAGTGTAATTTACACCAGGAGTGACTATAGTTGCTGGTCTATCAGTGTCGATAGTAATATCATTAACTGGGTTATCAACTGATGGTGTATAATTTTCTCCAGGTGATACTAAGATTATATCAATAATTTCCTGATAAGTTGGTGAATTTGGATCATAATCAATTACTGCTCTAGCCACAGCACCATATCCACTCTTACATTCATCAACGATTTCAACAAATGGTGGAGTTGTATATCCACCACCACCATTTACCAGATCAACCCCAAGCAAACTTCCAGTTACGCCACGATCTGCATTAGCAANNNNAANNATNGCATTNGCAACNCCACCNNTNCCTTTTCCACCACCAAAGATCTTGATTTTAGTTCCACCACATCCACCAAGTTCTGGTGGTCCTGCATAGCAGTTTCCAAGGACACTTTCAAACCCAGGAGTGCTAACACTTGGATTTGCAAAGTCAAATACACCCAAAGATCCAGTCAATCCTGCAATATCTTGAACAGCATCAACAATACCAAATCCTCTAGATGCTGCTTCTCTTGCTTTATTTGCTGTTTCTAAAATTTGACTTACAGGAGTTCCTGAACCTTCATTAGTTCCAACACCAATTGTCCATTCGTTTGATGCAAGAGCATAGTCTGCTGGTGGTTCATTACAATCAAGAGCACTTACAACATTTTGGAAAGCATCAACTGCACTAGTAAGGAAACTGAAGGGATTGAATCCACCAAGAATTTTACCAACACCACCCAATAATGGTTGTAATGCTTTTGTAACTCCGCCAATGATGGTATTCATAATAGCACCAACACCCTGATCCGCAACACATTGAACAAAGTTACTTACATTATCAGCAATGTTGCTCAATAGTCCCTGAATCATTCCACCGATACCACCAATAACGGAATTGGCAATACAAGGTAGAGCATCCGAAATTGCCTTTACTGGACTGATAAACGTTGACTGTGCAGCAATACCCGCAACATCTGCAGCTTTACTACTACCAGTTGCTGCAAGAACTGTTGCATAAACACCTTTATAAAGAACATCAAGTCCCTTATTCATTGCTCCACCCATCGCTTCTGATAGAGCACCTGTCATATTATGAATCAATCCAGTAGCACCAGATTGAATACTTTTTGTTATTGCACCAATTCTTTCATTTATTTGCTGCTTGAAATCACCAATACCATCAGTAATTCCCTTTATAATGTTCTGAACATCTCCAACAAAATTTTCAATATCGGTTTTTATATTGTCAATTTCTGAACTAATTTTTGCTGTTGCCATGGTAACTTTTTTACCAATAGCATTGAATCCAGCCTTTTCTTTTTTATTTGGGTCTTTTATATCTTTGTTTAGTTTCTCAGCAATTTCTGGAGAAACCATTCTTGGAGATTTCTGAGAATCTAAATTACTTTCATTGGATTCATTAGCAACAACTGCTGATGATTTTTTGATGGGACCAGAAAATCCTGTGAACGGTTCAAATGGTGCTGAGTATGGACCAGAATATGAAACAGCATCAGTTCTACCAAAGACACCTAGGATGCAAGGTAACTGTGCATTATCACCATCCAAGAAGAATCCTAGTACAGTATCTGCCTGCTCAATCTTAGGTGTCTTCGCTCTGTTGCAAGCACCAGATCCATCAGTTACACCAAGAAGAACTTGTGCCCAAGGCAGATCTTCATTAGGTAATTCTAGTTCAGAATATGGGTGATACCCCATAATACGAACTTTTACTCTATTTCCCCATCCAGCACCATCTGCTTGATCTTGCCAACAACTCTGTGGAGCAACTTGACCAATCCACCAACGAAATCCGTCTCTGCCTATAAAATTAGTTTTAAATAAAGATTCCTCTAACATTAGACTTTATTGTTTGGCTTTACTAGACCGAAAGTATCTCTAACTAACATCAAAGCAGTGAAGGATCCTTCACTATCAAAATGATGGCATAACTCCTTAATCATATATAGACCACTTTCATAAGGATCGGGATCTTCCTTACCTGTAGAAACCTGTCTGAACTCACATTCAATAATATTACCTGCTCTCAGATTAGTATTAAGAGGAACAGTCATTTGTAATCTTTGAGTGAACAGAGAGTTATATCTATAGAGTGCTTGTGACTGATACTTAAAAGGATCAGCATTTTCACTGGTTTCTACGTGCTGCTCTAGTGTTCCTTTATCAACAAATCCAGTCATTACTCTTGTTGGTACATCACTAAGAGTTGTTGTTGATGTATCATTCAGTTTTGGAAGTGTTGGTGTAGATGATCCAAGATTCTTTGTTGATTTTAGGTGATCAGATATTTTGAACAATCCTTCTTGTTCCCTTGTAAAAGANAACTTATGGAAATCAAAGTAATATCTCTGGGTAGCATATGCACCCAGTCTAAGATTTTCAGTGAGGTTTTGATTTCTATTTACAACGTGTGCAGTGATTTTGAAGTCTTCATTCTGACCATCAGCAACTGAAGTTTCAACATATTTTGCTACAGGTTTTTCAGTGATTAATTTATCAACAGATCTGAAGTGCAATCCTTCTTTTGTTTGGAAGAATAAGAATCCTGCAACACCATCACCCTTCAAGTCTGGTACTGCCTTTGATGACAACCATCTCAAGACAGTGAATGGTTTTCTCATATTACCGATGAAACCATACTTGTTCTCGGTTTGATCTGGTGGTGATGCTAACTTTGCTTGTAAAACATCTTTGACGATTTGTTCTACAGTTGCAGTTATGTTTTGAGTTGTGGGATATTTCTTTGTAACTCTTGTGGTTTCATTAGTGATTGCAACTCTTGAGCAAAGATTTAATACTAATGATTCCTGNTTATTATCAGCAAGCACATCCTGAATACCAGATACAAAAAGATAATCATCAGGTTTTGCTGAGAAATCTAGTTCAGGTAAATTATCAGATGCTGGNTTGATCTTAAGTGAAACTCTTTCTGCACCTTTTAATTCTAGACCTTGATACAATGATTTTCCATTGATAACAGGACCAGAGTTGATCACTGAAATTTTGGCAGTAACTGTAGGTGAAAAAATATCCTCATAATATTTGACATACAAAACACCTTTTCTCAGGTCTACTGACTGAGAACCATCTCCAGATTCAATTAGTATTTCCTCAAAAGAAGAGGGATCTGCTGCTGCCATTACGTATATTGCAGTTCTGTGAATATGAAACTATTTAACGAAGTCCCACCACTTTGATTGGCGGCGANAGTGCCATCTGAACCACCATAAGGTGATGATGGNGGTGGGTTTGCCGCTACCTTTGTGGCAGGNATTGGTATTGGAACTTCTATATTTTGATCTTGTGACTGAGCAATGTTTGGTGTTTGCCTTTTAACTGTTGATACTTCATCTGGTTTTTTACCCTCTACGTTAAAAGATTCACCATACTTTTTAACCGCTTCTTCAACTACTTCTGGAGAAACAGTTGCTTTATTTTTTCCAACACCTCTATAATAACTTTGACCTCTCTCTACTTTTTGAACCTGTCCCTGCATTGCTTCAAGAACTGGAACACCAGCAAATCCTTGTGCCAAACCTTTAGCAAATCCTGCAGGATCTTTCGCTGCTTTCTCTGCAGTCAATCCTCTCTCNGCTAAAAANGCTTGAGCAAGTCTATCCTGATTCTCTGGAGTGAATTTNCTNCTCATNGTCAATCCTGCTGCNTCAACATACCTATCAGGATAAAGCATTTGNTATGCACCNACAGCAGCAGATTCTCTACCATCTTTTAATTTTTCTTTCTGAAGTGCAACCACTTCAGCGATTGTCATTTCTGTCAAACCTGAAATCGTTTCACTTGGGTACATAGACTCATATCCACCCTCTGCACTTCTTATAAGTTCAAGCACACCTTGTGGTTGACCTCCCAAGTTCTTGTTAACAAATTTGGATGTGCTAACGCGATTATTTCCCCCACCTCCAATACCCTTAGAAACTGGTGATTTCTCTGTTGACTTTGTTGTACTGAATTTTGGTCCAAAAGTTTCTTTAGTCCAATTTTTTAGTCTATCAATGCCATCCTGAACATCTTGAATTATATTATCTAAGGCAGTATTTCCAGCGTTGGCATCATTTTCTATAGATTTTTGATCATCATCAAAATTGATAAGATTCAATTCTTGAAGTTTTTGTGTAAGAGTAGCATTGAAATTGGTAAACCAACTTACAACTTTATTATACCATTCCTGCAACACTCTAGTTACTGCCTGAATTTTTTCTATTAATGCTTCAACACCCTTGATAATTTTTGGAAGATTGAGCGATATCCATCCAACAACAATAGTTCCTAAGAAGTCCATAATCCTTCCAAGGA
>NZAU01000061.1 GCA_002686215.1 Candidatus Woesearchaeota archaeon | reverse complement strand
TGTTTGGTGTTCTTCAGTTATATAATTACAAAGATATTCGTAGTTTTCTTCTAAGAAATGTAGCCATAATTTGTTTCTTCTAAGAAAATAAGTGTAATGTTTATCTAATAAATCTGATGCTAAGAACCATATTGTGCCGATTTTATTATTGTTTCTAGTAGGTACAGCACCAAAGATAGCGACAACTTCTTGTTTAGATTCTGTTAATATTGTGAATGTATGTATATTTTTTCTTCTANTAAATCTAAATGGTTGNANTAATGCAAGTAAAGGATCAAGCCCCCACAAAGCCAATTCATATCTATCTATTGACTTNANTCTAGGGGCTAAATCNAAACAATGTTCAGGTGTAGTTTTTTCTACTANTAATCTATNCACGATACAATCTAGCGAAAGCNTCATCTACTTTTCTCACATAAGACTCATCTCTTTCTTTAGGATCAAAGTATCTTTTATCTTTCATCATAGATCGAA
This sequence comes from Candidatus Woesearchaeota archaeon, assembly GCA_002686215.1. The sequence goes on along the minus strand of NZAU01000061.1, from coordinate 8,882 downwards.
CATCCTCTACTGTTAGAGGTCTTTCAGGTTGTGTAAAGTTTTGTGCATTAGATATAGTTTGTTTATTCATATTCATCATCTTTTCTAATGCTTCTATACCATCTACAGATTGACCAAGTGTTGAAGATATTGCTTCGTATTGTTCAGGTGTAAATTGTGAAGATGCCCAGTTATTAACTGCACTTAATCTTGCATCAGCATTTTCGCCTAGCTTTTCTTTTTCTGCATCTATATCAACTTGATTNCCTANATACATATCAACATATTTATTTACTCCATCTTGNAATACTTCATTGTCATATGCATTTTCANAACAAAAGTTTTTCCACCATTCTGTCATAGGATTNGCATTTANTANTTCTTCTGTTACTCCCTCAGGTAATTTAGGTAATTCATAACCCTCTACNTTTTCAGGTCTTTCTGCTATGGCTTCTTGTTGAAGTTCATCAACAATTTGTTCTCGTAATTCTTCTTTCTTACCACCTACATACTTTTCAAGGTTCGTATAAGACTTACCAAATTCTTCCATATTAACTTCGCCTTTATCTGTATTCCAAAATTTTTCAGGTATATATTCTGGTCTAGGACTAGGTTCAGTAGTTGTTGCTTCTTGCGTTTCATGTGAAACATTTTCCTGTGGTTGTTGTTGTNCAGTTTNTTGTGTCTGTTCAACAGGTTGTGTTTGTTCTTCANNCATTGTTNTTCTCCTTTACTATGTTTTGACTTTTTCCCTTATTGACTCTACGCTGTATTAACCCAACAATATATCTTTGCCCCTCTAAATGTCTTAGAGAGTTATCAGATATTTCAGGCCCAGCTACCGACTCAATGGTAATTGATTTTAGGTATTGGAGAACTGACATACCAATGTCAGTACTAAACAATGCTGTAAAAGCACTATTTAATTTTTCTTCATCATCAGAACTTCTTTTAAAGTTATCCAAACCTATAAGGGCTTTATTTTTTTGTTCTGCTTTCATTCTTGTTATATCCTTAGCATCTTTTTNATTACACTTCTAGGGTAAATATTTCTATCCCCAAATCCTATTTCTCCATTATCATTTTGATAGCTACTAAAAGAATGTACATATTTCTTAGTCTTTTTAAATATATATGCCTCAGTTTTNATTAAAGCACAATGCATATTATTAGTTTCATTGTAATCTGTAATCGTGCTATCTCCAACAATATCTTCCCAAANTATAAGATATTTNTAATACTTCTTATCTCCTACAACTATAGGTTTACTCGGTTTCTTTATACTCATCTATCAATATCTTTTTTAAAAACCATATTGCTTTTTTGATGTCTGTTGATCCACCTTTATCTCTATGGCGAATAATATATTTAATAGATGTAGCATCTGCATATGGTAAGTTTTTTACATAGTCATATGTTTGTAATTTTTTACCACAAGTACATTCTCCCTTTTGATAATAATCAGGGTTTATTTTATCTGTCATACTATTTCTCCTATCCAGTTACCATTTTTATCTAATACCATTGGAAGAAGTCTTGGTATTCCATTTAGTATTATTCCACAGCCAATAATAAATCTTGTTCTAAAGTTTTTAGCATATGAGAAAGCCATNGACTTTTGATTGATTAAACAACCTACATTCATACCAAAGAATATATCATCAGGGTTAGCCCAATAAGATATAACAAACTTTGTATGATAATGTCCTTGTACTGCACTCATACCCATTGTCTGTGAAACTTTTAAAATGTCTGCCGCTCTACCATGTGTAAAGAAACATTTTTTACCATTACCTAATNTTAATGTAATATCATCTGTCCATTTCCATTTACGAGTTCCAAGAAACTCTCCATATGGTTTTAGNAATTGTTTTGACATTCCAAACTTTAATGCTCTTCTATAAACTAAACTACTATGATTAGAATCTACTTCAGTTACTTCAGGAAATATTCCCTCTAGTTCTTTTACATATTCTCTAGCTATATCTAATTCATGTCCTGCACTTGGNAAATCAGGATTATGTTCATGCATTGATATTGCATGGAAGTCTAATAGATCGCCTATATTAATTACAGTATCAGGTTTAAATTCTTTTTTAATTGCTTTTAAAAACCTAAAAGAATCTTTGTGATGATAGGGAATATGAAGATCACTTATTACAAGTACAGAATTATGCATGACACTTTCATTACTGCTGTGGTTCTCCCTGACTTTCCCCCTGTTGCTGTGCCATCATTTCTTGAAATTGTTGTGATGCCTGTTGCATTTCTTCAGGCGATCTAATTAATTCTTCAGGCACTCCTAACTTCTTAGCTACAAACTTAGCCGCTTCATCTTGTTTAATTAAAANATTTAATAACTGTGGCCCAACTCTTGNTTGTACCATTCCTAAGAATCTATCTAGCGTTGCTACATCTTGTTGATGTTGTGCTTGTGCTAGTGGAGAAGAAGATTTAATTTTTATTTCTCTACCATTAACTACTGGTATTTTAATTCTACCTTGTTTCTTNAGAATATATATTACTCTTTGTAAAACAGGATTAACTAATTCAGCTTGTAATCTACCAAATGCCGCTCCTATTTGTCTTGATANATCAGCCATTCTTTCTGCTACTTCTGTTGCAGACATAGGAGTTTTNTCATTAGCTACTCCTAACATTTCATTGTATAATGCTTTTTTAATATTAGTTCTCATATCTCTTAATACTAAATCACTAACATTAAAATTACCTGCTGGTGCTATTGGTTGTAGTCCTGATGATCCCATAGCTTTTGGAATAATAGTNCCTGGAATTAATGATATGTTATCTACATTTATAACTCCATCATCTTCTACCTGATACATTCCTGAGATAGACATTTGTGCATTTTCTAAAATTAATTCTATAACTAAGTTAGAAGTTTTAATTGCAGGTAANGCTAATTGTAATGGGCCTCTTCCATAAACTTCTCCTGCAACTTTAGACCATCTATAAATAATATATGGATTAGAACCTAAACCTTTAAATGTTTGTTGTGTTATTTCATGTTCATACATTGGTGCTATAACACAAAATTTATATTCTTCCTCTTTTGTATTGCTGTAATCTCTATAAACTACTTCTACAATCTCACATTCACTTTCGCCCATCTTCTCCATATCCATTTTCATTTTTTCTGATAGAGTACCATTTGGATAAGCTATTAATAATTCTTTCATTCGGATCATTCTTTTTCTATAGATATGATCTACCTTGTCATCAAACCCTGAATCTAAAACTACTTGTGGTAATGGNATTGCTTTAAATTTAACTGGCTGTATTGCATCTCCCTCTTCTACTAAAAGTACACCNGTACCTACTGCACAATCTAAAAATGTTTCATGTACTTCTTGTGAAAAGTTTGAGTTTTGTAATATNTCAAATACATANTCAGTTACTTNATCTAATAATAAATTAACTTCTCTTTGNTNNTNNTTTGGNANTTCTGAACCAGCTACAAAGTCTGCCCATCTTGCATAGTTAGGNACAATACCTGATTGTAATCTACTAGCAAANTCTTGTACACCNACTACTGCTGTTTCATCAAANATACGATCTGATCTTCTTCTACCNATAGANTCAGNATANAAAGATTCTCTTTGTGGCAAAGCATATTCATAACANTCTTCAAATGTAGGNAGCCACATATCCTTGATAGCTTTTGCATGANNATATCTACCAAGTANTNTNNTNACNNNTGANTCNGAATNTTCTTCNNGTCTNTGNGGTTTTACTTCAACTACCATTATGCTCCTAAAGTATTTTTAGACATAAGACTCGCTGAAACTTCAAAACCCTCTCCGCCTCTTCTTCCTGTTAGAAGTGATCTTCTACCTCTTCTACCTGTATAAGCNGCAACTCTTTCTTCAAACTGTTGGTCTTTCAGTTTTTTCTTTTCAGCCATTTCTTGACTTCTTAATCTTTTTCTTTGTTGCCTTACACTTTCCTCCTCGACTGGTGGTGGAGGTGGTGGCGGTGCTTTTGGTTTAAATGGGCCTGCACACATAATTATCTTCTCCTTTCGTAAACGCTCTTAGGTTTTACATCAAATACATTGAAGCTCCTCTTCGCAACTACAGGTTTATTAGATTTCTTTCCAATAGTCAATGCTCTTCCCTCTCCTGCTCCTAACAATAAATATTGGAGTGCATCATGAATATGAGAAAATCTATTCTTATTTGGCTTCTCATCATATCGTTCTCCTGATACCTGAAGTCGTCTATAATGATAACCACCAGCAAAACCTCTAATTAAATTAGTACATTTAGGATCAAGTAATATACCTGACTCTCCATCTACCATTCTTGATAATACTGAATTTACTGATTCTAATCTTATCAACACATCATTAGATGGTGCTGGTCTTGCATGAATACCTTTACCTCTGAGTATTTGAAATGGTGTAGATTCATCTGTTTGTACTCTATGATCTCCAGCAGGATCGCCATATATATAAAAATCTCTTGGTAAATACTTTGCCATATGTTGTTTCATAACATCTGAAAACTTTACTATACCCATATCTTCAGCAACTAATTCATCTATAATTACCCATCTACTACGAATACGCTGTGCAAATACACAAGCTGGTGTAAGTCCAAAGTCTATACCTACAAATATTGGAACACCCTCTGCAATAGCTACATCTCCTTTTGCTACATGAACCTCATCATTAAATGATTCATATACAGGTTTACCATCTTCTACTTGTCCTAGTTTATTTAAAACATAAACATCAATCCAAGATTTAGTTTTACCTCGTATAATATTTTTATAATAGTTAGGTGTTAAGTTCTTTTGATTCTCCGATTTGTTATTTATATCATAACCATCTACTTCATTATCTTTATTCTTAACTTCTAACATAGCAGGTGGCTGATTAAAAAATTTCCAGTTATCAGGTCTAACTAACATCTTAGCTTCTTGCTTTGTAATGTAATCAGGTATTACAGTTTCTCCTGCAAGTATAGCCCACCAATGATCTGTATCAGGAGGGTTAGTATCTGCTATTACACCATACCAACTTGGGCCACCATCTCTCATAGATGGATAACGACCTACCCTCATTGAACAAGCATCTACTATTGACTTAGGTATTTCTCTTGCTTCATTAATCCATACACCAGTAAGTTCTAAAGATAATAATTTTTTTACATCTTCAGGTCTATCAAGTGCTAAAAAAATAACTTCTAGTTCTATATCTCCTTTTGATATTTTATGAGTATAAGGTACACTCCATTGAAATCTTCCCCATTCTTCTTCAGGAAACCAATCAAGCCAAGTTTTAATTGTAGTAGTTCTTAACTGTGGGTTTGTATTTCTTATTACTGCCCATCTTGATTTTCTTTTACCATCTTCAGATGGCTTTTGTATTAATGCTCTTCTAATAATTTCTATGCAACAAGCAACAGATTTACCTGAACCTACTGGCCCACGAAGTCCTCTAAAGAAATCATTATCTTTTAAAAAATTTTTTAGTACCTGACCATCAGGTTTATAATTCAGTGATCCCATAATCTACCGCTAACTTGATTAACTTTTCTCTTGTATGTGGAGATATAGATTCAATGATTCTATCCGCTTCTTTGTCTGTTACCTTATCTGCTGGATAATGTTTCATATGATTATTCTTAACTACTATTCTTAACCTTTGTAAATCTCTCAAAGGTATTTGACTATAGATTGTCATGTTCTATATCTTTTTACTTTTCTTGCTATTGACTTTGGTTGTTTACTAAATTGTTTACCTGATGCTTTGTCTTTTCTTTTCTTAGCAGTAGTACGAGCATATTCTCTTGCAGATAAAGATTTAATTGCTTTTGCTGGTAAATATCTTTCTCCTGTCTTAGAAGATGGTTTACCTGACTTAGTTCTCCATTTTTGCTTAGACCATTTAGCTAATGATGTTTTAGATTTACCACCACCTCTATAACCACCACCTGCTTTCTTATAAGCCTTTACTGCCGCTTGGGCTTTTCTTCCTGACCATTGTCCAGCCGCAGTTCCATGTGATGCTTGTGCTTTTACTCTAGCAACAATTCTTTTCCATAATGATGGTTTTGTTTTTGTTGCAGTTTTACTCATGGTTACTTACCAATTTTTTTTAATGCCATTCTATGAGCAATAGTAAACGATTTACCTTTCTTCATCTCTTTCTTCATGAAGTCCATGTGTTCTTTGCTATGATGTTTCTTATGTTTCATCAAAGTAGTCTTTTGTTTTTTTGTTAAATCTTTTACCATTCTTTTGTTGTAATCTGTTCTTCTGCCATTTTCAAGGCTTGTTCTTCAGAATGACCTTTCATCATTTTGATCTCTGCGTATTGTTTTATTTGTCTTGCTCTTCGTTCTCGCTTTTCTCTAGCTTCCGCTTCCAGTATTGCTTTCGCTGTTTTCTTCCCTCTCTCTAACATTTTCGAGTGTGCTTTGTTCTTGGGGGCTTCTTTTTCGGATTTCTCTTGACTCTTCATAGTTTCTCCTTGAGTTGTTTCGACCATTGTCTTGGTCAGTTTTTGGTGTGTATCTCTGCATTATAAACCTCATATGTTACTCTTGTACCTATTGGAGCAGAAAAATTTTTAAACTCTTCTTCTGTCAAAACATTCTCCTCCAATAGTTGTGTATCTCCTAATACCCAGACTCGTACCCAATATTTAGGCACTCTTCTTTTTCTTCATCTTAGAAGCAAGTATTTTTTTCTTCAATGCAGGTGGAAGTTTGTTTTGTTTACCTTTTAACATTGTCTTACCTTTACCTGCGGACTTTTTACCATACATAACTATTTGCCTTTCTTTTTTTTCTTTTTAAGACGCATTGATATATTTCTAGCTTTCTTCCTTGCGTCTGCCTTTGAGGATGCTCCCCATGCTTTTAAACTTAAAAGAAGTCTAGTTGGCTTACCATTCTTATATTCAGGGCCACGCATATTACCCATTCTAGCAAGGAAAGATGCTCTTCTAGGGTTATCTCCTGACTTAACAGGGGGCTTTAGCGTACCACCTTTATAAGATGCACGACCTTTAGCATTGAGTCCACCTTTCGGATTCTTCCCTGCTTTCCTAGTCCATGCTGGTGTTTTGTAAGCCATGTGATTTGTTTAACACAAAATGATCGAACCTTAAAGAGTTATATTGTGAGGGCAACTCCCCTTACCATAGCAGTGCCTCGTTTTTTCGAACCCCACTGACACTGTCAAGCGGTAGCCCTGTGATTTCTCAGGTTAGATCAATATTGATTGAGAAATCGCCACCGACAAGGTGTTGGTGTTTCTCAGGGGCTTTGAAACCAGCTCGATCAAGTATGTCTTTACTAGCTTCGAGCTGAACATACTCTGACTTAGCCCCCTGAGAAAGGGCTACCAGCTTGGCACTTGCTTTTGCAGAGTTCAGCCCAAGCGATCTGTTGATCTCCTGCATCATATACGCTTGTACCTCAGGTTTTCGTAGCATCCTTGAAGCACTAACTCTAGCTGAATTACCCTTGTAACCAGCGAGTTTTGATGCTTCTGTGATGGTACATCCTGTGGCTACGAGTGTATCAACAAGCGACTTCGCTTTACCACTAATCTTCGTTTCCTCAGAAGTCCGCTTTGTCATGATTGGTAGCTTGGGCATTGAACTCTATCTAACCTCTATCTAATTCTGTTAAAACCTTTCAGGTAGTATAGCGGTAGATGTATATTGTGTCAAGCTACCGACAATGACCACAATATCCTGTAGTAATCTGCTGGTGTTCATACTGCGGATAGTTTCTAACATTTTCCCCCTTTGGATGATTAAAACTTTGCCAAGGTAAACCATCCAAAAGACTAGGATCGCCCTCAGGCAAGGAGAGGGCTTCAACTACTAATTTCCCCTTGACTTCGTCAATTCCTCGCGAACCCCAAATTAGCAGTTGACCTAGCTTTGTGGTGGTTTCCCACCGAGTTGGCAAGTTTAATCATTAACCAAAGGAGGATAAAATGAAGAAACTTAATACCGCAGTGAACACAATCGCAGATCACTTTGCAGGATTTGCATTGTCGGAGAACCTTGACACAAATACCTATACGCCTGAGAAAGGTTGTTTGGAGAATTTGATAAGAGGTTCAGAGATAGGTTACAATTCTGCAATGAACCTAATGCATGACATCATGGCTAGACTTCGAGGAAAAAGAAGAAGTTATGATGGTAGCGAAGTAGCTGATACATCTATGCAAAAAGATGTAGAAGCCATCAAGAAGCTACAAGAACAGATCGTTGCTTACGAACAGTTCATTCATGAAGCTAAGGTTGTATTCAAGGACAGAATTGGAACTGAGTACAAACCTAGAGTTAAACCTCAGAATCCTGATGCTGTTAAAGAAACAGCTACAGCTAAAGAGGTTGATGAACTCTTGGCACAATTCAAGAAAGTAGCGTAAAGCTACTTCGCTGGTAGCGATCTTTCTCAGGTCGCTACTAGCTACTTGACATTATAGAACAAACGAGTAATAATACAACTTGAAGTATGAAAGGAGATCATTATGATCGTTTATAAAGGTAAAGCAAAAGACTTTCCTGTGTTCATGAAGAACCTGAGAAAGCAGTACGCTAAGAAGAAGCGTCAATTAATAACTAAAAAAACTTTATTATCTGAGGTTGTGGAATGTCTAAACACCACACCGAAATAGAAATTGAAAATATCATGGAGGTCAATAGTAAAAAATTGGACTCCATGTTTTCAAGACTAACATTATTACTTCTTAACAAAGTCAAGGATGCAAAAAGCCTTGATGATTTGAAAGCATTACGCAGGGCATACAAAATCTGCGTTGAGATGAAATGCTTAGATCAAGAAGTAATTAATTCTATTCATAAACAGATAATTGAATTGGAGGAAAAATGGATGAAGAAATAGATCAAT
>NZAU01000007.1 GCA_002686215.1 Candidatus Woesearchaeota archaeon | reverse complement strand
TACGACACCACCTTTGAACTGAACCAACCCATTCACTTCACAGGTGAGGTTGAGGAATACACCAGAGCAGATGGGACTACTGACTTCGGCATCTACGGGACGAAGCAATCCACCTTCTCGTTCAAGTTGGAGCGCATCATCAAATCGGTCCAGGACACGCTGGATAAACCCGTAGAGGGAATAGACCTCGCCTACCTAAAAGGGGCACTCTCCCGCCTGGATGGACTGGATAAGGAGTTGGAGGAGTGTGCTGACCGCCTGCCCACCTTCAAAAAGACCTACGAGGAATACAAGACAACGCTGGTTGCGCTGGGTTGGGGCATCCCACACGCCATCAAGCGAACAGAGGAGTTGATTGCTTCAAGGGAGAAGAGACGCATTCAAAGAGCACGACAGAACGCCGTAGAAGAAGCAAAGCGTTTGAAACCTTCACCCAAGAAACGAACGAAGAAAGACAAGGAGAAGTTGATAAAAGAGTTAGGAAGATTAGGAGAAATATGATATATCGCCGTATCATATATATCTTATACTCTTAAATCGCAAACATTAAAAATACCATTTTAAACTATAAGTTATTGTTTATTTAAAGACCTGTGCTTGCGATGTAAGGGTGCGTTCTATTGATAGTGGGCGTTGATTATCAAACCAAATATCATATAAGTCCCACATATCATATATAAAACAGGAGGTANAAAATGAAATCAGCAACGACTTACCAATACTTCTTGGACGATGATTTCAACATTATCCAAGATGCATTCAATAAGGCAAAAGGACTTTCAGTAAAAACTGCGGATGATGTATGCACCTATCAAGGATGGGTAGAACGCAAACGCAGAGTTAAACGAGGCGAAANNTCNGTNAAGTTCCAATCCAGCAAACCATATGCTCAACCNCTTTATAGGAATGGNGCACCAAAGTTGGACGANAAGGGCAAACAGATGTTCGGCAAGTATCACAAGCAGTTCAACTTATTNCACNNTAAGCAAACTGAACCCTTGACTTTATCGTAAAAGTATCCTATACTTCATAAATATCTTACAGGATTGAGATTAGATATTAGTTCATTCCAGGTGGATGCCGAGTGAGCGTTTGATATTGAAGGTCTATTCCATAAGAGTTTGAGTGCGCTGGGACAAAGCAGCGGTTTATGTAGGAGTGGTCAGCGCACCCACTCTTGCTGCCGCCGCTTTGGTCTTATATAAAGATTTGCCCACACTTGACCACGATGCCTCCCCGTGTTATATAATGGAGGAGAAGACGGCACAAAACCCGTCGGCACCTTGAAAACTGAATAACCGCCTCCCCCACCTAAAACGAATAGGTGTCTATTAAGACACTTCGTTATATCCTCACAGAAGGGATTGATGCATACACCCCATAACAGGGACAACATTATAGGAGGTTCATTATGATGCAATCAACTTCGCATAAACGATTGATGACTTAAAGGGGACTTCATAGATGCTTGACTTCAAGGATTATATGAAGTTGCATAGAGAAGGGTATTGTGTTCCATCAGTAGAAAAGAACTTCTATAAGGTTCAATCCATACTTGGTCCTACTGATAAAAACGATACTCTTGTTTCTATCACCATTAGGTTAAAAGGCAAAGCAGATTGGATTACTGCTAATAATGTCGCTAATGGTTATGAGTTCAGGGTTAGTAGAAAGTTCTGGGGAAGGCGTAGTAGATACAGGAAACTCCCTTTGGTGTTTGCTATTGAGAGCAGTAGAAAGTGGGACAAAGACCACTTACACGCTCTTATTCGTATCTGCGACTTAAAACAACCCTATACTGAACAAGAGATTATCAAAACTGCGAGAGATATTGCACTCTCGTTTGAAGAGGTAAATAAAAGAGACCCAGATAGTGTGATTATCCGCACCTTCCCCTTCTGTGAGGATATAACAAAGCAACTGGGAAACTCTATTGAATATGTCTGTAAAACCTCTTCAAAACATTATGACCCATTAGCAAGGAAACTACTTCCTATTAAAAGACACACTCCAAACGCCATACAACTATGAATACGAAGAAACAGCAACGCATTACTATCTCCTTTGACGAGGCAGATAGTGATATTTACTTTGAACTTATGAGGCAATCAACAAGGAAACTCATTCCTGTTTCCCCTTTGGTTCGCCATTATATTAAAAGAGGAATGAACAACGAACACAAACAACCAGCATTAGTTTGATATGAAACAGAAGATACTGATAGAAGCATCTATCTACCGCTCTTTGAATAATGAAGCAAAGAAGCGACAACTAACAGCAGATGAACTTACCGAAATCATTATCAAAAGGGAACTCAAACTAAAATGAGAACACGCAGTAAAGAGGCATCTATAAAGATTGCCGATAGAGTATGCGAAAGTTTTAGAAGGTCTTATGGTTATAGGACTACTGCATCAGGGAGAAAGGTTGCACGGGATGAACCTGGTGAAAGTGATAATAACCCTGATGTAAGGCGGCATAATCAGTATGTCGCCCAGCAGTTAAAACAAAGGAAGAACAAAGAGGCGGCAAGAAAGAGAATGNTTGATAGAGGCATCGTTCCCAANAAACAAGGGAAACCGATGTATGAAGTNAAGGANAACTCACCAACTCCTAATCTTCAAGCATTAGAAGGCAATACTTATTACTTCAAATGCCCTAACGACAATCGTTATTACAAGACGATTTACATAAAGAGAAATCCATTCTCACCAAATCATCTACAACCGATGATTTCAAATGAGATATATGGAGAACCGCCTTCATCTATGCAACCCATTTCTCCTTTATATGTTCATTCATTATTGCGTATGAGTTCATCTCCATTTTAATAAGATGGAAGANACAACAACTAATACAAGGGAACTTTANANAGAGTTCTTATTAGCACACATTAAACGCAACTACATTTTAGAGTTGAAGTTATTGAAAGAGAGAGCAATACTCCACAATAACTGGCGAGAGTTAATGAAACTAACAGGNGATTANAGGGGTTTGGTGAAATAAACAGACCCCATATATTATTTTTATAGAGACCCTAACCTACAACGCACCAAAAACGAGAGAGAAATATAATGCAAAATAAAAAAATCCCCCAGATTTTTTCGTCTTCAAACTCCTTTTATAAAAAACCTGCATTTTTATTTGAAGGAGGAACCCGTTGCCCCTTTGACCAGGAGTTGAGAACAGAGACACCTATTGCGGTTTTCACCCCNACTGACCAGTTCCAAAGGACCGATAATGAGGGNACNAACTGGGCAGAAGAGGAGGGTTGAGAAGTGAATGCAAGAGTTGAGAACGAGTTGAGCATCCCTTCTCCGTCAGTCAGGGACAACAAAGTGGAGATGCACTACTGAATATCGCTTTAAGTGAGTATTCGCCCAAACCTACTGCAAACACTCACTTTCTTCCCTGCTACGAACCGAAAATAAAGAGTTGAGATTGAGTTGAGGTTTAGGTAGAGTGCGGGTGTCGGCAGGTCTCGTATGGACCGACCATTCCCACCCCGTTGAGGTTGGGTTGAGAAATGACCCCACCAGAGGAACAAACGAATATCAACGCTCTCTCCAACTTGTTGGCGTTGAAGGGGTTAGATGCTGGTGATTTTATTGATGTAATCAACGCACTCTCCAATATCAAGCAGAGAGATGCAGCAAAAGAAGAAAAAGAGCAGGCAAAAGCAGCAGAAAAGAAGAATAAGATTTTCGTTGATAAAGAGTTTGTATTTGAAGGAAGGGACGATGCNTTTATATACAGAGATGGAAGAACAAAAAGTGGGCGATACTTCCTACGGATATATGATGCNAATACAAAAAGAGTATTCAGTCAAAGTTTAAGGACAACAAACCGAATAGAAGCACTCTCCAAAGCACAGGAGATGTATGCAGAGAACAGGCACAGAATGAAAAGAGGTGTTGTATTCACCTCAATCAACTCAAAACAACTNACAGACATTTATTTAAAGGAACGCTTTAAAGAGAGAACTAACATTCCTCATCAGGGCATTACATATAGGTCCTACGACACTTTGATTAAGCAGTTGAAGAACTGGTTGCGCTTTATAGAAGCGAAGAAGTTGCAGAAAAAGAATATTGAAGACATCCCTACCGAGTTTGCAATCGGTTTTGGNGAATGGTTGCTCAATCGCCCCAAAGACACATATACAAACGAGAGGTATAAGGGCACAGAACGCAGCAGACAAACCATCAATAGCAATATTGCTGCTGTTAAAAAGATGTATAAGGACATCGCCATCACTCAAAAATATATAACGATGGCGGAGTTTCCCCAGTTCAAGTATTTAAAGGTTCAAAAGGATGCAACACCAAAGAGAGATGTATTAACAGAAGAAGAATATGTAGCAATCCGCAGATGGATGCAATACAAATGGGTTAATGAGAAGGANATTACATTAGATGAGAAGTTAAAACGCCGTCAATATGGTTTCTACTTCACTCTGCACCATAATCTTGGCGGCAGAACGAAAGAGATGCTTGGTATGAAATGGGGTGATATATCAATCATCCCAACAGACAAACCAGANGACAAGAAGATAAGAAGAGCAGTTTTTATTGCAGCAGAGAACTCAAAGACAGGCAAAAGCAGNACTATTGTTGCNCCTATTGCAAATACACTTGAAAGTTTGCAGAAACTTTATAAGAGTATTGGAGTTGAATGCGGACCAAATGATTATGTGTTCCAACACATATCAAAGACAAAAAGAGGNCAGAATATTGTTTGGGGACAACCTCTTATTGATAAACGCCTTAAATCTGTTTGCTCTTTGAGTGCTGATGCTGGTGTNTGGAAACCAGAAGGCAGGAATATCACTAACTATTCTGCAAGGCATTATTATGCGACCCAAGCGATTATGCGTAGATTGGANATTTACGACATCGCACTTAATATGGGGACGAGCATTCAATACCTGCAATCTACTTATATTCACGCAACAACTTTGATGAAGGCAGACGACATTACGAAGGGTCAGGGCATATACAAAGTGCTTGATGAGAGAAGAGAAAAGAGAGATGCAGCAGTTAATGCAATAGATGCAGCACTCAACGAAGGGAAAGAGAAACAGAAAAAATAGTGATATTGGTGGCGGAGTAGGGTTATTTGCTTGCCGTTAGGGGAACTCCATTATATAATGGTGAGCGTATAGGACGCACAAGCGGCACTATGACCACTACAACTACTTCATTCGCTGAAATCACAGACGCTGTTGATAAAGCGAAGGCATCAGCGACGGAAGCACCAAAACACAAACTTCCTATCAGCGCAGACGACAAGACCACCATTCTTTTGAATGTTGAGGGTGCGATTAAGGATTTGATTTCTTCACTCGCCAAAAAGAACCCGATTAAGGGGACTTCTATTGGTGCAGAAGAACTGGGACACCTCCCCAACTCACTTACTGGTGTGGTGGTGCATTACCTGGTGAAGGGACTGAAAGACGATTTCGGTATTGCATTTGAAGAGGACCCAACCTCACTCAAAGTTCGGTCCAGCAATCCCCTTGATAAAAAAGTTGCTGGTAAGAAGCGNCTTCTAACCAGAGAGCAAAAGAACGAACTTCTCTCTAAAACTCAAATGTCTTTCTATGAGGAGAAGATTGGTAAAGGTGAAATGACCCTTGACCAAGCGATGTTTGCAATCAAGGATGCATACGAAAGGAAACAGAACTTTGAAGAGATGGGTTATATACTTCCTACCAAGAAAACTGAATATCCTTACTGGGCAGAAGAGAAGGAGTAATAAATGAATGCTGCCTAATCGGCACAAGCAACTCAACTGGAACAGAGACAAGGGTGGGGGCATTCAGTTCCTATGCCCCCTATGCGCCTCTGTGCCTGATGGAGTGCTGACGATGGATGGACTGCCTCATCAGTTCTCTATGCGTGTCCTGGAACGGCACAGGGAGCGATGTGAGCAGGAGAAGAAATGATTGCTCCTTTATCTAATGAAGTTCTTTATCCAATACCAAGACCAGTTTGGGCGATGGCGTCCTTATCAAATGCAGCACGGGGAGTTGAGTGCCTACAAAACTGCAAGCAGTAGAGCAAAGAGCACAGGAAAACGGCATCGCATCGTGGATGAGGATGGGCGGTTATTGGATTTGATGGACCCATAACGCCCAAACCATCAGTAAAACCAGCACCTTATAAGACCGCCTTATGGACCTGCTCCGTTTGGCGGTCTTTTATATAAGAGACCTTGATGCGGAAACGCTTGACTTTTATATAATACCCGTGTATCTTATAAGGGTAGTCAAGGGAGCAACACCCCCGACCATATGAAGAAGACCCAAAAGCGCACGATGTCTCCTGCACAACTCGCCACTCTTATGAAAGCGGCAGAACTGCGCACCAAAGGAAGCGTCTGCACTTGCGACTTCTATGGTTCTCATCGTTGATGATAGAAAGGGGTGCCGTGTAAAGTGTCCTTATATTACGGGGACACCAAACCACTTGACTTCCCCTCCCGCCTTATCATATATTGGTTAGGCAAACGGGAGTTATGGTCAAATCCAACCCTTAAACCAATAAGGGAACTGGACCACACCACTTGACTTCCGCAACCACTTATCATATAGTGGTTTCACAAACGAGGGGAAGCACCCTCCATATAAGTAAGACCCATAATGCTTGGGCACACAGAGCAAACCCAATATTTTTTTCATCCCGTATATGATATGTCCTACATATCAGGGGTGAAACGCTGAACCAGCAACCAGCGTTAAAACCAGATTAGAAGCGACGAAAGTAAGTAGTCGTGGTAAATGCTGGGTTCAATATCTAATCAAAAACAACCTCTCTTTGTTTTTGATTTCAAATGTTGGAACAAGTAATCGCCTCTCCATACGAGAAGCATANAGATTTTATATACGAGATGAACACTAATGGTTCTTCTCACACTTGGAACATCAACTGCTATGCAGACAGCATCGCTGTAAGCAAGGAGATTTCCATACTTACAGGTTGCTTTGGTGATGAATGGGAGGATTTCGTCTTCTCTTATGTAAATCACCTGCACAAGTAAGCAGATACACCAAACACACAACTACTTTTATCTAAAAATGACTGAACTGGAAACCCTTTTCATCCTCAACAAAGAACAACTGCGCAAAGACATCGCTACTGCTGTTGATGCAGAGGATGTTGCTGCCCTGTCCAAATACCAGGAGGAACTGGACTACGAGGTCAAATACAGCGCCTATCTCTCCTGGCGAGCACGACCCAGCGGCGTAATCGTCTTGGACAGCAAAGAGGACGCAGAGGCGCTTGTGGATGGCGAATACGACCTGGAAGAGAACTCCTGCGAGGTGGAGCAGCACGACGACGAGAACGAGTATTGGGACTACGACTGCGATGCGTATGAAATCCGCATCTACGACCTCCAACTGCGCAACCCCTCCGCAGAAGCAAAGCAACTGATGGAAGAGGTGCGTATTGAGCACGAACTGGTCGTTGCTCTACGGGATGTGTTGGATGGTGAAGGCATCAAAAAGTCGTGGCGCAACTGCCCCCAAAAGGCATTCATCAAGGAACACGCCAAAGAACTTGTGAAAGCACTTGCCTCACAAAACTGAACAAAACAACTAACAACTAACAACTAACTCTTCAACTTCAAAATGACTTACGCAGAAAAAGTTGCGAATGGATTGCTGGCGTCTATGCCTGCTCTTCAAATCAACCGAACAGATAAGCAAGGCGTGAAGCACACATACACAATCCAATCCGTGTTTGACCTGAACAAGTGCTACGCAGACCTCTCTATGAGAGGAGAACTGACGACAGGACTGCTGCAATCCATCTCCAAAGAATACGAAGAGATGATGTGCTCCTGGAAACCAAGCATCAACAAATAATCCCAATCATTCAACCAACTTTATTAACACCAAGATTATGAGTAAGCGAAACTCCAAAGAAGCGAAAGCAGAACGCCGCCAAAAGTATCTGGCGAAACAAGAACGCTTTACCAATCCTGTCGCCAAACCTGAACAGGACTACATCCAACACTATGGATACATCCCCAACGAACCATTTTTTGAGAATGCTGCTGTTGCTTGGGACACAAGTGATATGAAGGCAGTATTCCGCACAAAGCAACAACTGATTGAGTATGTGAAAGATGGAAAAGTAGAGAGCGTCCATATGATGCGTTCTGGGAAGTCAGGTTTCTATGTCTCTCTCTTCAAAACCTCACCCAACTACACGACCAAGAGAAACTTGGACGGCACAGGATATATGGATATTACCAACACAGAAGGAACCAAGACGCTTTATATGGTGAGACACCTTGATAAGTTTTCCCAAACGATGGGACAAAAGTTTGATAAGAACGAGTGGAAGAAGTGGAACCCATTTCACAACCAACTCAATACCTTTATGGTCAGCGAAGAGTTTTTAGAAAACCTGCCTGATGGAGAACCAACAGATGAGGAACTAATCGCTCTTGGGAAGCACGATGAGATGTTGTCTCCACTCACAGAGGATGAGATTGATGAATACTTGGCGAGTGCAAAAGAAGCAAACCTACGCAACGCATTTGAGTTTAATGAAGATGGGTTGATTATTGATGAGTTCCCAAACCCAGATGGTGAGTGCTTCTATCAACCTCGCAAGAAAGATGAAACCTGGTTGAAATGCGTTGGGGTATTCCCATCTATGTTCCCACCGAACTCACTACTTGTTCCTCAACCCGAACAGATTGAGGAAAACACAACCAATATCTACAACGGAGAGTTCTGCTGATATGGACCGCCTCAAAGACCGCTATTTCATCCGCTACAACACTAAACAGCAGCAGGGAGTTCGCCTCCCTCTGTGTAGCGCAAGAACACTAATGCGAGTATTCATTCACTTTATAAGTGATGACGACTTCCATTCATTAGAAATCTACCAGGAAGATTACTTCAACAAACCAGTAAGCAAGATGGAGCGCAAAAACGGCACCCTGACTGCGGGTAAGCGTCAAACGCTACGACAAAAAGTGCTTGGTCCTTCCTCTATTGGATTTGAACAACTAACCAGTCAGTTCCAAGAAGGTCTGTATGACCCCGAAGAGGGAGACACATACAAAGGGCAAGAAGTAGTCATTCAAAAGTTTGACGAAGAGCAGTTTGGTAATGCGATGGAAATGTTCGCAATCATCCAAGACGAAGGTTCATTCAAAGCAAACTAATGCAAAAT
>NZAU01000060.1 GCA_002686215.1 Candidatus Woesearchaeota archaeon | reverse complement strand
TAATCTACACATTAAATTTTACTGCTAAGACNTATCTATTTGGTCCTGATAANACAAGTAAAACTATNAAAGAAGTCAAGATTGANTTNTATGATGATACAGATACNACAAATAANGCAAGNGTAGAAAGAGTTACNACAACTCCTGACCCTACAAGTGCAGACGCTGATGATGATTTNGGATTTACAACAAACATAGAATTTTTTGAAGATTCTAANAAATATAANCCTAGACACANACACGGATGAATAAATAGTATTATGACAAGAGCAAGAGACACAGCAGACTTATTAACATTAGCACCTGATTCACAGGCACTTGAACCGGATACAGCAATGCCATTTATACTTAATGGTGCCATGATGGTATGTCAAAGAGCAACATCTGCTCCTAGTTTAAGTTCAGGCAACCATAAAGTTTTAGATACTTGGAATTTTTCAGAAGGTTCTGACAATGCTGTTGTGACCATGTCTCAGGTAACCGATGGACCTACAGGTTCAGGATTTAAAAAGTCTCTTAAAATAGATTGTACTACAGCGTCAGGTNCAGTAGGTGCAAATGATGTAACAAAAATTAGTCAGAGACATGAAGGAATAAACTGTCGTGCTTTTAGAAAAGGTTATTCAGACGCTAAAAAATTAACACTTGCGTTTTGGGTAAAAAGTACAAAAACAGGAACATTTATTGCAGAATTATTTGACCACCCTAACGATAGAGCATGTTCTCAGGCATATACAGTATCATCATCAAATACATGGGAAAAGAAAGTTCTAAACTTTCCTGCTGATACAAGCTCTGATAAATTAACTTTTGATGAAGCAAAAAGGTTTGAAATTACTTGGATATTGTTGGCAGGAACAGACTATACATCAGGCACATTACAAACAACTTGGGCTGATACTGTAAATGCAAATAGATATGTAGGTCAAGTAGACGCTTTAGATAGTACTGATAATAATTGGCAAATAACAGGTGTTCAACTAGAAATAGGTGAATACACAGCAACAACAATTCCGCCATTTAGACACATACCTTTTGCATTAGACATTTTAAGATGTCAAAGATATTTTCAAATAAAAGCAGATGGCAACAGTCAATTTTTTGAAATGGGTGGAATGTATAGTGGTAGTTTAGCAAATGGATTTACACAAGGTCCTTGTAGAATGAGAAATGCACCAACTGTTTCTGTTGCAGATGGTACAGACTATTTTTCATTTAGAAGTGATAATGGAGATAGAACATCTAACTCACTCAACGGTGCAGGTTCTAGACATGGTCCTAGAATACAAAATATATTTGTATCAGGATTAACTGTAACGCAAGGATATGGGGGATTTTTTAGAACAAATAATGCAAGTGCGTTTGTACACTTTTCTTCGGATTTATAACAATGACAACAGCTAGAGATTTATCAAATATAGTAGGAACATTATCAAGACAAGGTCTTAATAAACCTAATTGTAATCCAATCATTATAAATGGTGATATGACCGTTGAAGAACATGGTATTAATCAAACACTTACAGGATTAGGTGATAGTGATGAGGGTTATGTTCTACACGATAGAATGAGACATACTATTACAGCAGGTGCCGGTAGATTTACACTTGCAAACGCAGATATTACAGACTTATCAGAACACTCTAAGGCTCTTCATATTGATGTTACAACAGCAGACGCTAGTTTATCTACTACAAGTAGTGTTTACAATCTAGATTATAGAATTGAAGGATTTGATATTGCAACTTTATTAAAATGGGGTGATACATCTAACGATTCAAGTGCTGAGTATATTACATTAGCGTTTTATATGAAGACTGACCAAGCTTATACCTTTACAGTAGGACTGATTAATAGTGACCATTCAAGACATATTAGAAGGTCATTTACAACAACTACCTCATGGACTAAACACATTATAACTTTTCCGCCTGATATAGGCAACAGTCCAAATAGTGATATAGGAGAAGGTTTAAGACTTAGATTTACTTTTAGTGCAGGTTCAGACTTTACATCAGGAACACTTGCTACAGATTGGGAAGCCACTACTAGTGCCAATGCTCATGTTGGTGGTAGTAATATTTTTGCCTCAACAGATGGTGATATAAAATTAACAGGATTACAAATGGAAATAGGACNATATGATTCAGATTCAATACCTAATTTTTTATATAATGGTGATAGAACGCTTGATTATGAAAGATGTCAAAGATATGCACAATTAAGAGCAGTAGAAAGTAATGCGGCTATAGGTCATGGAAATGCTTTTACTACAACAGTACTTTTGATAGACCCAATGCAAAGAGGACAAATGAGAACATCACCATCAGTAGTGCAAAATACTAATAATGATGACATAAGGTGGGATTCTGAAGATAGTTTTGATACAACTGATACGGTAACAGCATTGGGAAATAGTAGTATTTATGGAGCTAGATTAACAATTGATAGTGCATCCGCTGGTCAAGCATTTTCACTAACACAAGGTAGTTATTGCTTAGTATATGGTGGCACTTCAACTGTAAAAATATTGATGAGTGCTGAGTTATAAATAATGTAAAGGAGGAATGAAATGACATTAAGATATAAAAAAGTTAAAGACCCTGTAACAGATACAGTACAATGTATTAAAAGGTGGGATGACGCCCAAAGTGAACCTAAAAAAGTTATGCTTATTCCCTTAGATGAAAATAATACAGATTATCAAGAGTGGCAAGAATGGGATGCTATTGACGGAAACACAACAGAAGACGCTGATTAACAATGACAATTAATAGAGATGTTGCTAACATTGTTAGTAGACCACAAAAAATTAATAGAATACATGCATATCCAATACTTTGTAATGGTGATATGAGAATAGCACAAAGAGGAACGACTACAACAGGCCATGGTGGGGATTCTGCTTACGGAGCTATTGATAGATGGAGAATGAGTGGTAATAGTAATACTGCTGGAAGATTTACACAGTCTCAAAGTACAGATGTTCCTGATGGTCAAGGATTTAAACATTCTATGAAATGGGATTGCACAACAGCAGATACTTCTATAGCTTCAAACGAATTTATGCAAATGTATCAATCANTTGAAGGACNANATTGTNNATTNTTTAANAAAGGAACTGCTGACTGTACTACATGGACTGTNGTNTTTTGGGCAAAAGGCACAGCAGCNACTTATGCCTGTGAATTATATGATTCTGAAAATGATAGACAAGTAAGTAAATTATTTACTATTACTACATCATGGCAAAAATTTGTATTAAATTTTCCTGCTGATACTTCTACTGATGATGATATTACATATGATAACAATGGTAGATTTAATTTTCAATTTCAACTTCATGCTGGGTCAGACTTTACAAGTGGCACATTAAATGATTCTGCTTGGGCAGACAGAACAGACGCTAATAGATTTCCAGGTATAAGTTCGTTTTTTTCTAGTACAGATAATGAATTTTATATAACAGGATGTCAATTAGAATTAGGAACTTTTGCACAAGGAACAGAACCACCATTTCAATTTGAAGACCAGGCAATGTCATTAAAAAGATGTCAAAGATATGCACAAGTAATAGTAGATGGTTCTGGTCAAAGTGTTGTGTCTGATAGGGCCGCTTTTGGTAATGGACATTATAACGCATCTAATAAAATTGTTTTTGACGCTAGAATGTCTATGTCTATGAGAGGAACTCCTTCAGTAGAAGTAACCACAGGCAGTAATTATTGGGGTGCTATTACAGGAAACACTACGGATTTATTTGATAATATTGATGGTGTAGAGTTTGCACATCAAGAGGGTTGTCTATTACAAGTTACAGATGATAATGTTTCAGGAACCGTAGGAGATACTTGTAGTCTGAGAACAAATAATGCAAGTGCAAAATTAGTATTATCAGCAGACTTATAAATACTTTTAACCTTTTATATTATGAAACTTATATCATTATTTCCTACAATTATACAACCTAGTCTTTTTGATGAAATTTCAGATGAGCAGTTAAATACTATTAGTGAAATAGCCTCTAAAGAATCTTATCAAAGTAGAGGTCAAGGTAATACTGATACATCTATAGATGAACAAATATTAGAAAAAAAAGAGCTTAAATTTTTAAAAAATTTAATTCTAAAACAATTTTATCAATTAAAAAATGAAGTTTTAGGTTTTCCTAGCACAGAATTTACAATTCATACATCATGGTTTACAAAAACTAAACCTGATACACAGGGTGTTTATCATACTCATAGATGTCAGTACTATACAGGATGTTTTTATTTTAATAAAGAAAAATCATCAGCAATAAGATTTATGAATTTTCATCATAGACCTGATGTTCCTTTTTTAGGTGAGCCAGAAGAACTTAATATGTATAACACACATCAATTTAGACATGAAATAGAACCTCGTTTAAATTTATTATTTCCTGCTACAACAATTCATAAAATAGAATATAATGATACTAATGATATTAGATATTCATTATCTTATAACTTTTTACCCATTATAAATAATAATGTATAATTATTACAGGTGATTTTATTATGTTACTAGATACTTACTTTTATCATTTACCTAGAGCAATACCCTCACATACTTGTGAAGATATTATTGAATTTGGTAAGTCTTTAAATCCTACACAATCAAGAACAATGTCTACTAAAGATATGTTATCTGATGAAGAAAAAAAACAAGAAATAAAAGATACTAGAAATTCAAAGGTTGCTTGGGTTTATCATGATAATCCTTGGTTATTTCGTCAATTAACTCCTATTCTTGAATATGCAAATAAATCTTGGGGATTTAATATTAGTAGATATGAAAATATTCAGTTTACAGAATATGAACCTAGAGGTCATTATACTTGGCACAATGACGCTATACAAAATCCAATGAATTTAAAAAATATGATGAGAAAATTATCTATGGTTGTGCAGTTATCAAAACCAGAAAAATATGAGGGAGGAGGTTTTAGATTTAATTTAAGAGGTTTAGATTCTCAGGTAGATGATAATATAATGAGTCCGCCTCCAGAGTTTAAACAACAAGGTTCTATTATTGTATTTCCTAGTTTTTTATGGCATAAAGTAGAACCGATAACAAAAGGAATAAGACATTCACTTGTAATGTGGGCAATAGGAGAAAAATGGAAATGAGTTTACACGATAAAAAGTATATAGTAATTAGAAAAATATTATCAAAAGAATTAGCTAAAGTTTATTATGATTATATGATAAACAAAGAAAAGACATGCTATACACTTATTAATAATGGATTAATAAATCCTTTTTCCACAGATTATGGATTTTTTAATTGCCCTCAGGTTGAAAATTCATATAGTCTATATGGAGACCAGTTATTTGATAATATGATGATACATTTAAAACCTAAAATTGAAAAAGAAACCGGTCTTGAATTGACAGAGATGTATTCTTATGCTAGAAATTATAGACAAACAAATGAATTAAAAAGACACAAAGATAGAGGTTCATGTGAAATATCAGGAACAATAAATTTAGGTGGAGACCTATGGCCGATTTATATTGACCCAAATCCTGAAAATGGTTACTTTGAAACAATAGATGGTGTACAAAAATATATTTCTCAAGGTGAAAAGGGTGTAGAAGTTTTATTAAAGCCTGGTGATTGTATGATGTATTTGGGTTGTGAAAATGAACATTGGAGAAACCCTTTACTTGATAAAGGTTGTAGTCAAGTTTTNATACATTATAAACAAACAAAAAATATAAAAAGTGATGAAGAATTGTGGGATACAAGAGTAGGGCCTGGCATGCCTGGTTACACTAAGAAGATAAATAGTTAAATGGCAACAGATGATATAATAAACAAATATCTAGGAGTAGAGACTGAAGATTCTAAACCAGAATCTAAGCCACCTGCTGTNNTNAGAAAAGAAGACAAAGAAACAGATGTAGATAACGACCANGATTATTCTAGAGAGGCGTATTACGATTTAATACAAAAAGGTCAAGAGGCAATAGATGGTATATTATCTGTTGCAAAAGAAGGAGAACATCCAAGAGCATATGAAGTAGCAGGTCAATTAATAAAAAGTGTAGGTGATACTGTTGATAAATTACAAGATTTAAATAAAAAACTAAAAGATTTAAAAGAATTACCTAGAACTGCTGACACTAAAATTCAAAATGCTTTATTTGTAGGTTCAACTGCTGAATTACAAAAGATGTTAAAAAAAGATGAAAATACTAAAAGCAAAGTCATCAACACTAAACACAGAGATATTTCAGATAAGTGATTTAGCATTTGTTAAACACGGATTTGTATTAGAAGATATACTCAACGGCGCCGATATGTTAAACCCCATAGAAGTACATAAATGCACAAACGAAGGCACATATGGTGCATTGGGTAAAGAGTATAAAAAGAATTTATTAAAAGTAGTAAAGGGCAGTCAAAGAGTAACTACAGCTTTACAAATGGGATATACACACATAGAGGGATATTATGTCTGACGCTTACTTAGGAAATCCTAACTTAAAAAAAGTAAATACTCCTGTTGAGTTTACAAAAGAACAGGTCATAGAGTTTCGCAAATGTGAAAATGACCCACTATACTTTATTAAAACTTATGTACAAATTGTATCATTAGATGAAGGACTTGTGCCATTTAACATGTATGGCTTTCAAGAAGAAATGGTCTCTACAATGCATGATGAAAGGTTTACTATATGTAAACTACCTAGACAGTCTGGTAAATCAACTACCATTGTCTCTTATTTACTTCATTATGCGTTATTTAACCCTAACTGTAACATTGCTATACTGGCAAACAAATCATCTACAGCAAGAGATATACTTGGTCGTTTACAACTTGCATATGAAAACTTGCCTAAATGGTTACAACAAGGTGTAATTAACTGGAACAAAGGGTCGATAGAATTAGAAAACAAATCTAGTATTGTGGCTGCCTCAACATCATCAAGTGCAATTCGTGGTGGTTCATACAACATCATATTCTTAGATGAGTTTGCGTTTGTGCCGGCAAATATTGCCGAACAGTTTTTCTCATCTGTATATCCTACAATATCATCTGGTCAAAAAACTAAGATGATAATTGTATCAACACCTCATGGTATGAATATGTTCTATAAACTATGGGTAGACGCTCAGAATAAACAAAACGATTACATACCTATCGAAGTACATTGGTCAGAAGTACCTGGTCGTGATGAAAAGTGGAAAGAAGAAACAATACGAAACACTTCTGCTGAACAGTTTCAACAAGAGTTTGAATGTGATTTCTTAGGTTCTGTTGATACACTCATTGCACCTACAAAGATTAAAAATATGCCACACACAACACCGATAGAATCTAAAGGTGGTTTAGATATGTATGAAAAACCTGTAAAAGGTAAGACATATGTATGTACTGTTGATGTTGCAAGAGGCACAACAAATGACTACTCAGCATTTATTGTATTTGATTGTTCACAAGTGCCTTATCGTGTTGTTGCAAAATATAGAAACAACGAAGTTAAACCATTTGTATTTCCAAATATTATACATCAAGTTTGTACAGGTTACAATAAAGCGCATGTATTAGTAGAGGTAAA
>NZAU01000059.1 GCA_002686215.1 Candidatus Woesearchaeota archaeon | reverse complement strand
TAGCACCGGTTTCTAAATCTACTACTCTTTATAGTGCAAAGTATTATGTAATTAACAGAGATTATAGAGTTTACATTTGCCTCAACAATGGCATTTCACCAGAAAACCCATCTGGTAAACCATCTTTGGATGAACCTCTATTTACCGATTTAGAACCAAGAGCAGCTGGTAGCAGTGGTGATGGTTATGTTTGGAAATATCTTTACACTTTAACTCCAACAGATATTCTTAGATTTGACTCTACTAATTTTATTCCTGTTCCTACTGGTTGGCAAGGAGACTCTACCAACGCAGCAGTTAGAGATAATGCAGCAACTAGTGGGCAATTAAAAATTGTAACCATCTCTAATAGAGGAACTGGTTATGGAACAGCAACCACATATTCTAATGTTGATATTCTTGGTGATGGTGATGGAGCAAAGGCAAGTGTTACGATCAATGCTGATGGTAAAATTCAATCAGTAGATATTTCAAATGGTGGTTCTGGATACTCTTTCGGAACTCTTGATTTAGACGGAGCAGGAATTACAAATTCTGCATCTAGCACCGATGCTGTGACAAGTGTGGTTATCCCACCTCGTGGTGGACATGGTTCTGATATCTACGAGGAACTTGGAACTAGAAAGGTGATGATTTATTCTCGCCTTGAAAATGACAGTGCAAATCCCGATTTTATTACTGGAAATGAGTTTGCAAGAATTGGTGTGGTAAAAGACCCATTAGTATATGGATCTACGAGTAGACTATCCTTAGAAAAAGCGAGTGCGACATATGCTTTAAAGGTAACAGCAGACCAGTTAAATTTAATTGATTTTCAAGAAGACGATATTATCACACAAACTGTTGGTGTTGGATCTACCGCCATTGGTAGAGTTGTTTCTTGGGATGCAAACACTGGTGTATTGAAATATTGGCAGGATAGCANAGTTGCNACNTCATCNACAGTTGGNACTGCACCTCTNTATGGATATAAACTGTTGAGATTCCANAATACTTTGACNAANGGTGGATCATTTAATATTGCCGGAGGAACTGGNACAGTTGCCATTGATACNTCATTCTCNGGNATCTCTACCGTTCTAAATAATAGGACCTACTTCCTAGGCCANACGTTTGACAANGGAACCTCAACTCCTGAGGTNCAACCTCAAAGNGGACACATCATTTATGTTGATAATAGACCNTCNGTTTTNAGATCGTCAAACCAAAAAGAAGATATTAAAATTGTTTTAGAATTCTAAGAAAATGCCCCAGGAAACTAATCTCAATGTCACTCCATATTATGATGACTTTGATGCAGCCAGTAATTTTCACAGAGTTCTTTTTAAACCAGGGACTCCTGTTCAAGCAAGAGAATTAACTGGATTACAGTCAATTCTTCAAGATCAAATTGAAAAATTTGGCACACACTTTTTTAAAGAAGGTGCGAAAGTAATTCCTGGGCAACTTTCATACCAAGATGTTTTTACTGGTGTTTGTATTGATCCAGATTTTGCTGGTATTCCCATCAGTTTGTACATCGAAGAATTAGTAGGCAAAAGATTTAGAGGTGAAAATTCTGGAATTGAAGCAAAAGTTGAGTTCGTCTTAACTGCTAATGATTCTGCTTTAAATTTTGATACCTTATATTTTACAATTACAAAGTCTGGGTCTGATCTTACCACTGGTGATTTCATTGAGGGAGAAAACCTAATCCTATTAGACTCTTTGTCATATGGGAATACTTCAATTTCTGCAAATCAAGGATTTGCACGAACTCTTCCTTCAAATTGCAATATTACCGGTTCCGCTGCTAATATTCAAGAGGGTGTATATTTTTTAAGAGGTAACTTTGTAACTGTTGGTGCTCAGACTATTCTGTTACAGCAATATGAGTCAATGCCAACTGTTAAAGTTGGTTTGTCTGTAATTGAAGAAATTATCAATGCAGATGAAGATTCATCTTTAAATGATAATGCTCAGGGTTTTAGTAACTATTCTGCACCAGGTGCTGACAGATTAAAAATCAGTGCTTTTCTAACAGCAAAACTGATCAGCGATAATGATGATCCAGATTTTGTTGAATTGATGAGGATTCAAAATGGTGAACTTGAAACCTTTGTAAAGAATACTGATTATAACTTCATTAAAGCAGAATTTGCAAGAAGAACTCATGATGAGTCTGGTGACTATTATATTCAACCCTTTGGACTTTCTATTAAAAATACCCTCAATAACTATCTGGGTAATGATGGTCTGTACAATGAAGATGAACTGACATATCAAGCGAATACTCCATCCGATAATTTGATGGAGTATGTCATCTCTTCTGGTAAGGCATATGTTAGAGGATTTGAGGTAGAAAAGCAGACAGATACTGTAATTGATATTGATAAACCAAGAACCACCAGAGAAGTATTTCAAAGAGCAGTTCCACTTTCTGTTGGTCCAAAGTTAACGATTAATAATCTTCATGGTTCACCTGTTGTAGGATTTGGTACAACCATTGCTGCTATTCTGAGAGACGAAAGAGTTGGTGTTGGATCAACTGTTGCTGCTGGTAGTGCCATTGGTGAATGTAGAATCTATGACTATAACTTAGAATCTCAGGTCTTCAAAGGTCCAGAATCTGAGTATACCCTTAGACTTTTTGATATTTCCCCATACACTAAGTTAGAAATTACTCAACCATTTACGTCTCTAAGAGCAGGAGCTTTCCTCTCTGGGCAGTATAGTGGTGCCTCTGGATTTGTTGTTGATGATGCATCTGGATCTTCCGCATTTAGTCTAAGGCAGGTTAAAGGATCTTTCCACAAAGGAGAAAAGATTGCAGTTGATGGCGTAAATTATAACACCACGGTTGCGATTACGACCAATTACGATATTTCAAAAACCAAGTCCATTTATCAAGGCACCACGGTTGGCATTCAAACCTTCAATGCTGATCTAAAATTAACGACTAAGAGAAAGTTTGGAACGCCATTTACTATTAGTGGCAGAAGTGGTAGTGGTGCTGATGTATTCCCAGCAGGTTTCAGCACGATTACTGCCGAGCAAGGAACTTTTGTTGGTATTGTTACCACGAACGATCTTGTTAGATTTATCTCCACTGATAGTGCTATTTCTGATCCTGTTGTACTGAGAGTACACAGCATCAATAACACTGCATCTGAGATGACTCTGGCAGGCATTCAGACGGTATCAAATGTCTTTGAGGGTGCTCCTCCTCAGAACGTACAACAAATCACTGACCTTGAAGTTGTATCTGGTGATTTAATTAATGTAGAAGATAANACTTTCTTCACTACCCTTGGTGTTGAAAATGTTGATAGTGTAGATCTTGGCACTGCAAATATNGTAATNAAGAGNGTATTTACTAATGTNTCNTCNGCTTCNAGCACTCTTACGTTAGANACTGCTCCTTCTAATGAAGCNTATCTACCATTTGATGAAGAGAGATATCACGTTGCATATTCTGATGGCACCATTCAACCTCTCACTGAGGACATGGTTACAGTTGCAAGTAATGCAAAAACAGTAACTATTGCCGGTCTCGATCGAGAAGAAGAAACAAATATTAGAGTGTTTGCTACTCTCAACAAAAATAGAGTCCGTGAAAAATTAAAGAGACTTAATAATGTCTCCTCTGTTCTTATTACCAGATCCAGTGATGCTTCATCTGGAATCGGAACCACTACTTTGAATGATGGTCTTACTTACAGTAATGTATATGGAACCAGAGTTCAGGATAAAGAAATTTCTCTGAACAAACCAGATGTTTTAAGAGTTCTTGGTGTTTTTGAATCAGATGATCAGAATGCTCCAAATTTACCAACAGTGACTCTTTCGACCATGAGTGGTCCAAGTCAAACAACTGCTGATTTTATTATTGGCGAAAAACTAGTTGGTGGAGACAGCAAAGCAGTTGCAAGAGTTGTTTCAGTAGTTTCTGGAACTGTCTTAGAAGTAGTTTACCTTAATAATAAAGTCTTCTCACTGGAAGAGGGTCTGACTAGTGATGTTTCATCTATCGGAGCAACAGTTGCAGATATTGGTCAGGCAGATAAAAATGTCACCGGAGATTATCTTCTTGATAATGGACAAAGAAATTCCTTCTATGATTATGGAAGAATTGTAAGAAAGAAAGGGAGAGAAAGTGCCCACAGAAAACTTAGAGTAATTTTCCAAAATTACACGGTTGCTGCTTCTGATACTGGTGACATTTTCACTTCCGAAAGTTATGATAATGAACTGTATAGCAATGATATCCCATCCTTTGAAGGTGTAAGAAACACAGACATTCTTGACATTAGACCAAGGGTTAGTGATTATGATACAACGACCACTACATCTCCATTCGATTTTGCTTCTAGGGACTTTACCGGTAGTGGACAATCGGTTCCAAATATCTTAGTTTCTGACGAGAATATTGTTATTAATTATGAATACTATCTTGGTCGTATTGACAGAGTATTCTTAGATGCATTTGGCAAGTTCAACGTTGTAAATGGCGTACCATCAGTCAATCCTCAATTACCTCCTGCATTGGATGATAATTTAGAGATTGCCACAATCAAACTTCCTCCTTATATGTTCTCCATTGATAGTGCATCTATCAAGAGAGTAGAGCATAAGAGATATACCATGAAAGACATTGGTGATTTGGATAATAGGATTACCAGTCTTGAATATTATACAGCACTTTCTCTATTAGAAAAGGAGACGGAGGCACTTACGATTCAAGATGCAAAAGGTCTTGATAGATTTAAGAGTGGTTTCTTTGTTGATAATTTCAAAACTCACCAGATTCAAGATCAATCAAATGAAGACTTTGATTGTTCAATTGATACTTACAATGGAGAACTGAGACCACCTCACTATACCACTGCTATTGATCTTGTTCTTGCAACAGCAGCAATAACTGGAATTGGAAATTCTATTCCTGACACGGCAGACAATCGTTTCAACTCACAATTAACAGATCCAAATCTTAGAAAGACTGGTGATCTCATCACCCTCAACTATGCAGATTTGGTTTTCATGCAAAACTTATTTGCATCTCGTGTTGAATCTGTTAACCCATTCCTCGTAACTAATTGGACTGGTAGACTTCATCTTTATCCATCGTCTGATCTCTGGGTCGATCAAAAGGTTATTAAAACTCAGGAATTTGATGTAAATGGTCCTGATTTTGTTGCTTCAACTCAAAAACTTGGTATCGAAGAAGCAAAGGGTTTTGCAGAAATTGAATGGGGTTCTTGGGTAGATAGCGTTATTGGTAGAGATACTAGAACTGCTGATAACACTGTTGTTAGTAGCACAACCAAGCAACTTAATGCAACTGATGACGTTAAGACAACCACCACGAAGGTTGTAAGAACAACTTCTGATGTACAGCTTCATAAGCAAGTAAGAGACGGTGTTGCCATTAGAACCACCCCTCATATTGAGAAGGCGACTATTGGTAATAGAGTTCTGAACAGATCTACTATTACGCACATGAGATCGCGTAATATTGAATTTAAAGGAAGTAGACTTAGACCAAGAACTCAGATATATCCAATCTTGGATAATGTCAACATGATTGACTTCTCAGCACCAAAACTGCTTGAAGTTGTCATGACATCTGGAACTTTTGCAGTTGGGGAAACCGTTGTTGGCACAATGTCCAGAGCAGAATCTGGAATTAATCCAACTCCTGATGAAGCAACTGCAACATTTAAGTTTAGACTAGCAGAACCAAATCATAGAACGGGACCTTTTGATGATCCAACAACAACTTTTACATTAAATCCATACAATAATGATGAAACACTTCCAGATGATTACTCATCTGTCTCAACTATATTGAATGTTGATACTACATCACTTGCATCCAAAGTCAATGGAGACTTCTTCGGGTATCCTCGCAGAGGAATGATTCTTAAAGGTCTTACCAGTGGAGCACAAGCTAGTGTCGATGATATTAGATTAGTAACTGATGAGGTTGGATTTGTTGTTGGTTCTATTTTTATTCCTGATCCATCTAAGGAAACCAACCCAAGATTTTTAACTGGCAGTAAAGTTGTTAAACTTTCTTCACTTCCAAATACGAGATTTGTTTCTTCTCTGAATCAAACGTCAGCAGAAACTACGTTCCAAGCAAGTGGTTTACTTGAATTTACAGAAGAGAATATTCTCTCCACAAGATCAAATGCCATTCATCAATCTATCTTCCAAGAAACAACAACCAGCGAAACTATTCTTGGATCTACTGATTCTGTTGTCAGTGAAGTAAGTGAAGATACGATCCTTAGAAACGTAAGACAGAGACCTAGTGCAAACTGTGATGCACGTTATGTTGCATTTACTGTTGCTGTTAACAATGGTTTTGGTTCTTATACAGCATATCATAATTCCAACTCCGAAAGAAATGCTCGCCTTTATGATACTGCTTGGTTGTTAACTCAACCAGGTGCTCCTGTTGAGTGTGGTGGATCCGGTGGAGGTGGCAGATCTTCCAGAGGAAGACAAAGAAGAAGAGGAGGACCCAGAAGGTTCCGTCGTCAAGGACGCAGAAGACCTTTCAACAGAGCACCGATCGCTAGAAGAGGTGGAAGAATCTGGAACTTCGATAGTTCGGGTAGATTGATTGCTACCAGAAATCTTTCCAGAACCAGAACTCTCTATACTTCTAGAAGAAACAGTGGTAGGAGTGGAAGATCTTATGCCAGAAAAGGTGTAACCAGACACGGATCTACTGGACGTGGTGGCGGAAGAAGTCGCGGCGGCGGCGGAAGACGTGGCGGCGGAGGCGGCGGAAGAAGCCGTGGAGGCGGTCGTAATAATAGCTTTAATCGTGCTCCTATTGCAAGAGGTGGAGGAGGTCGTGGAGGTCGCGGCGGCGGTCGTGGCGGCGGCGGTCGTGGNGGAAGATCGAGCAGATGTCGGAGAGATCCTTTGGCACAGTCCTTCTATATCAATTCTGCTGATGGCGTATTTATTACTGCCATTGAAGCATATTTCCAAGCAAAGGACGCTAATCTGCCAGTGACCATGCAGATTAGAACAATGCGAGATGGAACTCCAACTACCACAATCGTTCCATTTGGTGAAGTTGATTTGATGCCATCTGAGGTCAATGTCTCTGATGATGCGTCAGTTCCAACCAAATTTACTTTCCCATCTCCCGTATACCTTAAAGGTAATACTGAATATGCATTTGTTCTTCTTGCAGACACCACTGAATATGGTGCTTGGATTTCTAGAATGGGTGAAGAGGATGTTACTGGAACTTCGACTGATGAAAATGCTGCTAGACAAGTAATTTCTCAACAACCACTTTTGGGATCTTTATTTAAATCTCAAAATGGTTCTACCTGGGATGCAAGTCAATTTGAGGATCTTAAATTTAGCATGTACAGAGCTCAGTTTACAACTGGGACATCTGCTAATGCATCATTCTACAACCCAGATATGGGTCTCACAAATGGTGGTGTTACGAAACTTGGTCCAAATCCAGTTCAAACCATCAGTAGAAAAGCAACTGTTGGACTTGGTTCTACTCTAAGTTCTGCAATGGAAGCAGTTGTCATCGATGGAGTTAACGTTTCTCAGGTCAACAACACAACCGCGACTGGTGTTATTATTGACACTCTCGGTTCTATCGGCATTGGTGCTTCCGTTGACATTATCAACGCTGGTATTGGATATACTCCATCCAGTGGTTTTGGAACATACTCTGCTAACTTAGAAACCCTTTCTGGTTCTGGATCTGGTGCTGTTGCTTCTGTAACTGTCAGTTCTGGTGGAATTACATCTTGTTTCATCACTAACGGTGGCACAGGATATGCGGTTGGTGATGAACTTGGTATTGGCACATTAGGTAGCACTACTCTTGGCAGAAATGCAAGATTCAGTGTTGGCATTATTTCCGCAATTAATGCTCTCGTTCTTGATGGAGTTCAAGGTGAATTTGTTACTGGAACTGCTGGAACAATGACTTATGTCGTTCAGGAAACTGGCGCTGTTGGAATCCTAACAGGAGTCTCTGCTAACAGTGTATCTGTCAATACAAACTCTGATGGTTTGCATTTAGACATTAGACATAGAAATCATGCTATGTATTCTGGTACTAATGGTGTTTCTATTAGCAACATCAAACCAGACATGAGACCTACAACTCTCAGTGCTGATATTGAATCAACTGCAACTGGTAACATCGGACTTGCAAATACATCCAAGTTTGAAACCTTTGAAAATGTGGGTGTTGGAACTACAAACCCAGGATATGCTGTCATTGGTAATGAGATCATCTCTTATACTGGCATTACTGGTAATGCTCTCTCTGGAATTACCAGAAATATTGATAACAAAGGATCCTTTGCACACAGTGCAGGTGATTTGATTTCTAAGTATGAATTGAATGGAGTTTCTCTCAGAAGAATTAACAAGGATCATACTCTTAGTGATGCAACTATTGGGAACNCGAGGAAACTTGACTCTTATGCAATCAAGATTGATATGTCTACCAGTGGTATTGACAGATCAGTCAATACTTCATTCCCCAAACTTGGATTCAATTCACCTAAGAAAGTTGGTGGTGACAAGGTAACTGGTGGTAACAACATTCAATTTGAAACCATTACACCAAATGTTCAGACTCTTATTCTTAATGGCACTTCATTAAATGCGAGCATCAGGACACTGGGTGCAACGAGTGTTGATGGTGGTGAAGAATCATTCACGGATCAAGGTTACGAGTCCGTGACTCTTAATGAACCAAATGAACTCGATTCTCCAAGGATGATCGCATCTAAGAATAATGAAACTACTCTTCTACGTGATCTCCCTGGAAACAAATCATTTACTCTTGATCTTGAATTCTTCTCTAATAATTCCTTTGTTTCTCCTGTGGTTGACCTTGATAGAGTTCAAGCTATTCTCACTTCAAATAGACTGAATTCACCAGTATCTGACTTCTCACAAGACAGAAGAGTCACTGTTACTGGCGAAGATCCTAACGGTGCTATCTACATCACTAAGAGAGTTGATCTTGCAAATCCAGCAAATTCCATCAAAGTTCTTCTGGATGCATATAGAGATCGAACTGCTGACATCAGAGTTCTTTACAAGATCTTTACTGATGATAGTAGCATCGATTCTGTGCCATATAACTTGTTCCCAGGTTACAATAACCTTGATGATCTTGGTAATGTCATTGATGTTGCGAACAATGATGGTAGATCAAATGTACTGGTCACACCTAGTGACCCAGGACAATTCAAAGAATATGAATTCTTCGTTGATGATCTTCCAGAATTTACTGGATTCCAATTGAAGATCGTTATGACTGGTGTGGATCAATCAAGACCACCTCGCATTAAGAATCTCCGCTCTATCGCTGTAAGATGATGAAAGTTGAAGGGCATCCCAATCTTGAAAGGGATATGACAACAGGCGCTGTGGTAAACACAAACCACAACGCCTATCAACATTATCTCCTGAAAAAACATCGTCAAGACAAAGATAATCAAGAGATTCGTGACATGAGACATGACATAAATTCTTTAAAGGAAGATATGTCAACTATTAAAGATCTTCTCCTCAAACTCGCAGAAAAATAATGGACGCTAGTTTTACATTTGACCCCTCTTCTGGTGTCGCACAAGCAGTCAATCAAACCATCT
>NZAU01000058.1 GCA_002686215.1 Candidatus Woesearchaeota archaeon | reverse complement strand
TAATCGAGAAGGCATCAAATTCGTCATTTGACAGACCTACTCGATATGAGAATTTAGCAACTTCAAGAAATGCTCTTTGAATAGTCTTAAAGGGTCTTAGTGCAGAGTTACCCCTATTGTCAATAGCATCAGAGGCATCAAAGTCATCAGGATTGACATANATAATTCTTCCCGTGCGGGAAGTAATAATATTCTTTAGTCTAGTTAAAGCCATTTCTTGCTATGCTTTTTGATTATTTATTATGATCAGGACTGACCATGTACTCTGGTAGTGATAGAATCTGAGGTATCTTCAAATCCAATCAAACTGAATACATTATTTTGAGTCGTNCTATTAACAACTACAACTTCTCCAGGACCAACAACTAATGAAGTAATTTTCTCATCATTATTGTTCGCATTTGCATGATTAGTTGCAATATAATTAGATGTTTCAACTGCTCCTGATGCAACTGCAATACTAGAAATAGTTGCAGTGGTTCTAGAGGCAGAATTTAACTTAGGAACNTCTCTAAATGTATCAGACTGAGACCAATCTGCAGAGTTAAGACCTTTAATAAATTTCAAAGATGTGCCAGTGTAATCTTTTACATATCCATAAGCACCAGCAGTCTGACCTGTAATTGTATAAGTTACTCCATCAAGAGTAAATGTATCAACATTGTTTCCTAATGTTCCAACCTTATCAAAAATAAAAATTTCATTATATTCATAAGTAGTGCTTCTGGTCAGTAATCTATCAGCACCACCATAACTAGCATTTGCTGCCGTGCCAGTAGTTCCTTCATAGAAATATAAGTTACTGGTCACACCTGATCCATTAAAAGCATATTGAACATATGCACCCGATTGACCAGGAGTACCACTTGTAGTTTTATTAGTTGTATATTCTACACCATCATCAGAGTTTCCTGCTGTGCCATCAGGACCCCACTCACCGTTGACAGTTTTAGAAAGAATAAACTCTTTACTAGCCATGGTGCTATCAGAAACATTAAATCTGTAAGTTCTGTCGTCAAAGAAAGTTAACAGATTCTCTGCATCGGTTCCGATTTTAATTGCATAAGTTCCACCAGATGTAGTGGTAGAGAATACAAAATCATTTGCCGCAGTTCCTACACCACCAGTAGAAATAGTTGCATCTCCACTTGCACTACTAACACTATCACCAGCAGCAAATTCTGTACCAGTACCATTCAGAGTAGATGCACCAATATAAACAACACTACCATTTTGACCATATACAACAGCAGTAGTAGCGTTAGGTGCAGATCCTTTAGTAAATGTCTCCCCAGCACTAAACTTACCTGTAATACTCTCTACAGTAATTGCTCGGATCGCAAAAGATTTTACGAAAATTTCTGTGAACGGAGGAACATAAAAAGATTCAAATTTAAAACTTTTTTCTGCATCTGTGGTGGTGATAGATTGACCAGGGGTGATGTCAGTTGTGGTGAGCATTGCAGTGTTTAATGCTACTCTGTATGCAGAAATTACATCACCTTCATGTAATTTGTATGTACTTGCATCAAGAGTAAGTTTTTGATCGTAATCTTTTACTGCAACATCAAATGTCGATGCACTTCCATCATTTGCAATGGTTAAAACTGTACTAGCACTCTTATCAATAGGTGCTCTATACAGAATTGTATCGGTATCTGCCGCTGGTCTTGATTGTGCAAGAAGTCCTTGTTTAGCCATGGTTAGTTATTAAAATCCTGCGTAGAAGAATTGTTGTTGTCTGGTTCTGCCGACTAAAGTCGCACCACCGATACCAGAACTAAAAGTAATATCATCTACATCAACGTTTGTTGTAGATAACAATGTCGCATCAGCATCAGGAAATCTGATAGTTCTGTTTGCTGTAATATTATCAGTATTTAATGTAATGCCACTAGTGGCAGATTCAGTTTGTTTGACTACAGGAGATACTAATGTTTTATTAGATAAAATCTGCGCTGCTTTAATGGTAACAAATACATTATTATCACTGCCATTATTTAGATCATTCGTTGGAGGAACTTCAAATGTTTGATTAGATGAAGAATTCTGATTAGTAACACTAAATGTAATTTTTTTAGTGGTATCATTTGAATCTTGAAGAATCAAACCTTCAATAGTTTTATTTTCTAAAACTTGAATCGAATCAGTACCAACCAATATAACATTAGTGTCAGGGACTGAGATAGTTCTATTTGCCGTAAGAGCATCAGTATTAACTGTTGCAAAAGCAGTTCCGACCTCAGCATCAGCAAGAAACTTTACATCAACAAAACTTTTATTAAGTACAGTTTGTTCTGCTTTAGTATCCAATAATGTAGATGTGGTAGCAGTTGGTTCAGCAGTAGTAGTTACTGTACCAGCATCAGGTAAGAAATAAGAACGACGAGTGTCTTGAGTAAGTGGCCAATTGATTTGAAAAATTGCCTCTTCATCGCCATCAGTGATAACAAAACTATCCTCATCAATAAGAAGAGTTTTATTAGTTAATGTTTGAGTTGTATTGTCTCCTACAATTGTAGTTCCGCTTCCAGATGTAATTGCTGGAAAAGTAAAAATACGAGTACTGTTTCCAGTACCAACATTACTAACTTCAAATCTAACTTTTGGTCCTTGAGCATCTTCAAGAATAAAAGTTTGATCCGAGACAACAAAATTTCCCGTAACTTTTACAGCACCAGTTCCTTTTGGTGCAAGAACAACATCAACATTTGCTGCAGTTTCATGTACCGCAGTAAGATAAAGTGATTTATAAGTATCACTATTTGAAATGGTAGTAAAGTAAAAACCACTAGTTCCAAAAGATAATCCCAGTTCATCATAAGCAGTTTGATATAAACCAGTATTCCTGTCTAAATCAAAACACAATCCAGGCAACGCTTTTGTGCCTTGGGATAATCCCTTAAAAAGTTGATTAATCTTTACCTTTCTGTTGGGAATCAAAGGATCAGATACAACTACAGGGAGAATACCCTCTCCCGATATATTTGCATCCGAAATTGTATCCAACTGAGAAATTTTACGGGTTCCCACGAATAATCACACGATTTGCTACAAGTTTATTTATACGGATATAGTTCGTTGTATCTCAAGAAACGTCTAACACTCGGTTCAACCCCTAAAGAATAGCAACATTCGAGATATGACTCCCACTCTTTAAGTAAGTTTTTAGGGATGTTATCATTGTACATATAACTTATGCGGATTTTTGGACATATTGAATGAAAGAATAATTCTTTCTACATCAGATCTATTTGGTAATGTAAAATGATTGAGTCTTGATGGAAATACTATTAATGATCCTTCTACAATACCTTTAGGAATATAAGTCAAAGAATTTCCCAAATGAAAATCCCCCTTTGAGGAAATAAATTCGGTTGGAGTATGATATCTAGGATTGTATTTTACAAAACACACTGCACTAAGACCAAGTGCTCCATGATTGTGTGGTCCATGGTACATATTTTTATCAGCAACTTCAATCCAAGAATTTCTGATATAATAATCTTTTACATTAAATTTTTGATAAACTACATCAATATCGTCTTTTAATATTTCATAAATTTTATCCGAATAATTTACATCAACGTCTTCTTTTTCTCTAAAATAATCTGATGTAATACTATCTCCAGGAGGACAGAATAATTTTGTAGTATTTTTTATTTTCAGTATTTTATCTTGTTTTTCTTTCCATCTAACAATTTTAGTTTGGTAAAAAGGATCTGAAAATATTTGGTTCATAATTTTCCAGTATACTGATATAGTTTATACTTACAATTATATCTTTCCACATATTTTTGTGCATGTTCTACACAAGTGAACCAACACTTTTTGTTTTCAGTTTCATCTAACATGTAAAAAGGGAAAGTTTGAATCCAAGGGAACAGTTCAATCTTCCGAGAGTTCATCACCTTCAATTCCGAAGGTTTCTTCGTTCGTCGCTTGGATGTACTGGTCGTACCTTTCGTCGAAGTCTTTACCTTCGCTTTCGGAGTTGTAGTAATCTTCTTGAGATTCTTCTCCAGATTCTTTTGTGTCTTCACGGAGTTCGTTTTTCGCTGCCCACTTGAAGAACTGGATGAAGTCTTCTTTCGTCCAGTCGTTGAAGATGCTTTCCGCTGGGTCGTTTTCGTCCCATTCGATGATGAACGAGCCGTCTTCGTTGTCTTTGACATTAATCATCTTGAA
Organism: Candidatus Woesearchaeota archaeon; assembly: GCA_002686215.1. Next base: position 17,024 of record NZAU01000058.1, on the reverse strand, counting down.
TAGGTTGGTTAAAGTATGCCCCCATGATTTCTTACCGAGTTCGACTTTCCACCATGGGGCGTACAAAGGGTAATTATAATTCATAAGTTTATAATTTGCAACTCCCAAGGCAGGATTTGAACCTGCGACCGAGTGATTAACAGTCACCAGCTCTGCCGCTGAGCTACTTGGGAATGAATAAGGGGGCGCTGTTTCTAAAATACAGATCTTTTGTACTCCCCCATGGAGAATAGGAGACTCGAACTCCTGACTTCCTGCGTGCAAAGCAGGCGCTCTACCAACTGAGCTAATTCCCCAAGGAGCCCCTGACAAGATTTGAACTTGCGACCTGAGCTTTACAAAAGCCCTGCTCTACCGCTGAGCTACGGGGGCGGTAATTTTTCTTGTTTTTTGAGTTTGAAGTAGAGTTTGTAATACTTTTGTTTAATTTCATCGAGAGTGTCCATATCTTCTTTGAAACCCAAATACTTGAGTAGTTGATAAGAACCTTCTAATTCGCTGATCAATCTCAACACATTTACTGCTGAGAGTGGAAACCCACCAAACTTGTAGTTTGCCGTGTCTCTTATATAGTCATCATTCATAGAAGGTCCTACGGATTATCCCGACCAGTGCGAGTTTATAGTCATCCCGAGACTATATTGATATTTGCTGCAATAGTTTTACGATCTACATCACTTAGATGAGGTGTAACTCCATGCAGTACATGTCCAGGAAAGAAAATTACTTCACCTTTCTGAATATTTACATCAGAAGACCGAACACAATCCATATAATTAAGTTGCTTTTTCATTCGAGCACTTAGTAATGGACTCATTCGATCTTTGATGTAGAACTCACCAAAGTTATCACCTTGATTCAAAAAGAAAACGGCAGCAATATCATTTTCTGAATGATCATGAACTTCTTGGTAGGATCCTTTTCCATAGGTGTTTACCCAAGGATCAAACATTGTAAAATTAAATGATCCGATATCTTTGGAGAGAAGATCTAAGGATGGTTTGATAACAGGTAGTGCTTCCTCAACAGGAATATTACTTGTTTTGACATTACAATAAAAGTTCCATTCAAAATCTGTATTAGATTCTTTAGTTACATATTTTTCATGTAACTCTAAGAGTTCAACAAAGTTAGGAATTTTGTACTTTAAGAAAAATGTAGTGGGAAAGAGAACATTCATTGACGTAAGGGCCATGGACCATAATAATCTTCTTTATCAAGTTCCAGATATTGATACAATGCAATATGTAAATGCCAATAACGAAGATACCAATCGGCAATCAGACCATACATCGGAAGTTCGTGATAGTCATTTTCGTTTTGGTGAAGCATCTTGATCAAGGTTTCTTTGTCCATAATATAGGAGTGGGGGGACTTGAACCCCCACGAGATTAATTCTCAACAGATTTTAAGTCTGGTGCGTCTACCTATTCCGCCACACTCCCATCTGGCACCTTATAAGACGGGGGATGAAAATGACAATACTCATTGAAAGTAATTTTCATTTCCTTGTTGCTAAGATTAGCATGTTTTGCTGCTGTTGGCAAGTTCCATTTTGCTGACCAAAGCATTTCCATAGATTTACGAGTTTCAGGTCGCATTTTCCTCCAGGAATTTTTTTCTAAATTCTTCTGCTTGCTGTTGAATTTCATCTGCAACAGGAGGGATCTCATTTACAGGAACCATCATTGCAGACTTTCCATCAGGACGAACAATTTTCCAACAAACATGTTGAGATTCTGTTAGATCCATGATGAAATCAAAGTGATCTTCTGCTTGACGCAGCGTAATACCAATCGGTCCAATCATTTTACAGCAAAGCAATAAGTGATCATGTTGTTGTCAATAATCTCTTGAACTTCCGAGATTGTTTCAGAGAATCCTTCCGCACCCTCATCATCAAACCTCCATTGTACATCCTTTTCATAACCTTCATCATCAACCAAAGTCATTTTACGCTTTGAAAAGTTGACAAAGATGTGCGACAGGGAATCCATGGGTGTCTCTTCAGTACCTATGTAGTATAGCAGAGAGGGGTGCCCCTGTCAATAGTGGTGTGCAGAATCGCCACTGCCACACGGACCCTTGGGCATCATGTTAAAAGCGATTGAATATCGAGTCTGATCAGAATTATTTGGTGTCACAAGGTGACGAACTTCACTGGGAAACATGACCATCAGACCTTTTTGTGGTGGAACCATATAAGCTCCTGCATTGAATATGTTATATTCATCCTGCAGAGGAAGAATGGGTGAAGGAGTTTCGATAAGTTTTAATTTTGAAGAGTCATCATTATATTCATCAAAATACAACACCGCACTATACCATGAATTAGTGTGTACATGTTCTGCAGCAAAACCACCAGGGTATGTTTTAGTAAACCAAGATGTTGTTATCTGTATAAAATTTTGATACCCAAGATAACTTCTCACACATTCATTAAAAAGATCTTCAAAGTATTTCAACACGGATCTGTCCATAGTATGCAGAACATGAGTGTCTTTACTCGCTCCACTTTTATATCCAGTCTCCCAAGTGTCTTCATTCCATTTCATCTGGGCACAGACTTTTTTTAGATCATCACAAATACCAAGATCTACATAAGTGTTTAGTAATGGTTTGGCAAATATAGGAGTTACATTCCACATCAGTAAATAAACGTAGATTCGTCGCTTCCCGTCTGTCCTTTAGGCATGACGTTAAATGTAAGACACAATCTATCAGTGTCTGAAGTATTCATGTAAACCCTATGTTTTACATGACTGGGAAACATCATCATGTGATTTGCATTAGGTGACAAACGGATGAATGGTGCTGTCCATTGAGACCACTCAGCGGGGACAACATGAATACCTTGAGGGTCAACAAAAAATTCAATATCACCAGATTTTTCTGTGTATTCATCAAAGAATATCATACCAGTATACCAAGAGTTGTAGATAGTTTTGGCACGAACCTCGTGTCCTGGTGGCAATTTATGCAACCAAGATGTAGTGAGTTGAATATCACAATCATACCCAAGTTGAGTAACAAGATCTTCAGAAATCTCTTTGATACTAGATCGAAGATCTTTATGTTTATCAAGAATTTGTTTATCTTTAGACGTAATATCGACTCCATCAGAGGAGAACCAATATGCGTCTTCCGAAATTTCTTTTAATTGTGTACACAATGTTTCTTCAATCTCTGTTGATGCAATTGGTTGCACAAACAGAGGAGCAATAGACCAAGTTTTCATAATTTAATTTAGGAAAATAGAAGCACCGACAACTGTTACATTTGCTTCAGCAGTGATACCAATGGCAGCGGCAGCTTTGATAGTACATGCGGCACCAGCAGTAATAGCAACTAGACCAGCACCTGCTGTAAGAGTTGCAGCACCTGCTGCGGTTGTAGTAGTCCACCCAAGTCCTTGAGTGTTTGTATATGCACCAGAGGGGTTAGCAATGGTATATCTAGGAGGGTTATCACTAGCACCACCACCAGCAATCAAGAATGATTCTTCAGAACCTCTGATCTGTCTAAAGATACCAGACTTAAGAGCAGGAACAGCACTAGTCATGTTGATAGTTTCATTCAGAACTGTCGTTACAATACTAACACTATTTGTTGCAGAAAGGATGAGGTCACCACCTGCACCTAATGAAATGTTAGAACAACCATTATCATAACTACCACCAACAATTTTATGTGACTGAGCAGCAAGTTCCATTTCAGAACCTTGAAGTGCAAACTTTGCACCAACTACGTTAACATCAACGTCAGAACCAAAGCGAAGTGTATGCTTTTGAACATCAGTGTCTTGGTCATTACCATTTTTGTCAGCAGATTTAGGAGCACCCTCAGCACCGAAGAAGAATCCACCACCACACTCAATATGCATGTTACCAGTGACTTTCAGGAAATAATCACCTTCAACGTTTACAACATGATCGCCATCAATCTGTCTGCAATCATCACCATGTACTTCACATGTGTAATTACCTGCATAACTAGAGTGATCAGCAACTAAGTTGCCAGTTTCTGATTGATTGTTCGCAGCTTCTCTACCCGCTTGCTCTGCTCTTTGTTGGATTTCATCCTCTGTGAGTTCGTTGTTTGTGTTACGAATCTCTTTCTCCGCAACATACTTACCATATTCGTAGTTGTTCAACTTAACGGAAGTGTGCATAGTTCCGTTAGGTGATCTAGAAAGTTTCGCTTGACGACCAGGTGTACCAACAAAATGATCGTATGCACCATTGACCCAAGTTTTTGCAACAGACATGTATGGATCTGCTTGATTGATGATGTTATCAATCAGGTTTCCACCACTGCTATTGTTGCCGCAACTTCCTCTACCTTGCCCACGTATCCTATTAATCTCATCCAATTCCTCAGGTGTACAATGTGTAACACCAAACATAGGATACCAACCTACTGTATCAGCACCACCATCAGCAGTTCTATTACAACCACCGCCGATGAAACCCAAGAACAACTGAATCAAACCTGTGATACTTGTGATACCTTGCTGCATCAGGTCAGTTCCTTCTTCAAAGATTCCCGAACCTTCTTGCCATGCGTTGATGATATCCTGTGCTTGCTGTACGCCTTGAACAATACCTTTTACTGTGTCAACCAGACTCATGATCGAGTTGATGATTTCTTGAACTTTACAGATCACAGAATCAATAACACCCTGAACACCTTGAAGAACCATTGATGCTCTGTCAAACAAACCATCAAGGAAACCATTAACAAGATTTGTTAATGATCCAATAGGGTCAGCAATGTATCCAGCGAGGTTACTATCAATGTTGCAGAGAGATGATAGAATTGTTTGAACCGCTTGCTGAATAACCGACATCATGGCAAGAGGGATACCAGTAGCAGAACTGATAAAGGTTGCGATGTTAAGACTTTCTGCTAAGTTGGAAACATATTGTCGAATAGCAGATACAACCTGAGCAAAGACTGAACCTAGAAAGTTCTTGACCTTTCCAGTAAGTGCCTGTGCCGTTACAAGTTTACCACTAACAACATCGAGAAAATCTCCACCTTCACCCTTTACAAGAGTTCCAGCGGTGTCAGCAATATCTTCTACCAAATAAGACAACTTATATTCTAATGTTTTCCAAGGTCCACCAACACCATTGGCAGCAGGAATAGGTTTTTCGGGTTGTCTTGGTTTGTGAGGATTACCACTGCTACCATTAATACCAGGTTGAATACCTAAGTTATTAGGAGAACCAGAACCACCAGGAGTGGTAGTTCTCATACCAGGCATAGATACCGAGTTGTTATCACCTTGTCTTTGATATCCCTGTTCTGATGTTCTTGCGGTAACGGAGTTAGGATTACCAGGACTCAATGCAGAAGCGTTGGGACTAACACCAGGTTCCATAAATTCGCCTGTAAAAGCAAACACTTTATCTGTTGCTGTATCAGACGATTTTTGAACACGAAGAACACCGATAACGATAGGCATCTGTGCAGATTCTCCATCCATGAAGAATCCCATAACAATAGCACCAGGTTGTAACTGACCAGAAGATTCACCCTGACCATCGTTACCTGCCTGACATGTATGCTGCATGACAGTTGCCCATGGCAGTTTTTCGGTAGGAAGATCTGCCGTAGTTCCACCACGCACATTGGTATAGTAACCAAGAACTCGAACTTTTACACGTCCGAGTTCCATAGGATCTTGATTATCTTCTACCTCACCAACCCACCAGAAAAATCCGTCTTTACCGACAAAATTTACTACGGGTTCTTTAGTGATTCCCTCAATTGTTGCCATATTTTCTTAGGATCTTACAATTTTATTTAGTAAGGTAACCATTCTCCTCCAACCATTCACGAGTCATAGGTGTGGGATCATAATCAGTCCACATAGTGCCAGCAGCACAGGATTCTAGTGCTTTCTGTGTCATACCAGCAGTTTTACCTGCCCAAGTTGCTTCCTTCTCCCAGGGTTGTGCATGAGCAGGATATGTACGACGCACCATCTCTTGCCAGATCTCTGGTACATCTTCCTCAGGTTTGATGATAGCAATCATGTTATTTTTGATCGTGCCTGCCATACAATCCTGTGCAGCGTGCCATCCCTCATGACGAACAACACTCATCAAAATGTGAGGACGATATACATAACTCCTGTTGAGATAAAAGTGATTGCTTACTGTATGATATACACCACGATGTCCTACTGGGAAGTAACGTTCATCAGCAAGGTGAACATGAACACCAATCTTCTGAAAGGCAATCATAATCTGATCAAACTCATCTTTGACTACATCCCAATTAGATTGCGGAAATGCACGTTCGAGATCAATTGATGAATTGATGCGTTCCACATCTTTTGTACATTCTTTAAGGAGCATACAACCCATGGCATCCATGGTGTAGTAACCCTTAGTAATTTTTTCTTCACCAGCATTTACTGCTAGTCCATGTGCCATGCCAAACATAAGTCCAGCAAGGATTGCATTACGGAGTTTCATGAGTAAAATTCTCTCGCGTTTTTGAGTGTTGTTAATAGATGCATATTGCCGTGAAAATAACCAGCAACGATAACCGCTAATGTAGATAGAGTGACGACTACAAGTGCTATGATATTTTTCATGCCAATTCTACCATAACATTGCCAGAAATGCTAACCCTATCTTCATTACAATTATAGAAAGGATACACAGAATGACCTAATGCAGATGGAAAAAGTAACATTGTGCCCTCTCTATTAGGATTCATATCATACGTGTGAGATATCTGTTTACCTAAAATGTCCAAATAAGAAATCTCAAAGTTTGAAATAGAGTTAGAATTTACTTCGGAAGCAATATGTAATTTTTTCTGCTCCTCAAAAATGGTAGGGATTTTCATCCAGATTACAAAACTGAATACACCAGTGTGAGTATGAATTGGATTAAATTCTGTCTGTTTTTGAAAGTTAACCCACATGTCTTCTAAGACATACTTTAGATTTTTCTTGGTTGGGAAATCATACAAAGGATCTCGAAACTCCTCTGTATAGAATTTCATGGTGTCAGTTAATACGTTCTTGAAAAACCAATCATCTTTGTCTGACAACCTGTAACTATTGTGAATATTACCTGCCAGTTTTGAACGCATGGAACTACCTCCTGCTTCAATCGCATTCCACAGGAATTTCATTGCATCGGGTTTTAATTTTTGTTGTACCCATCCTAGATTAGGTGGGTGTATGGCTTTCATCATAATTTTATATGGGCGAAGAGGGGATCGAACCCCCGACCGACTCGGTGTAAACGAGTAGCTCTACCGCTGAGCTATTCGCCCTTAATACGGATGTATCGATAACATTTTTCAGTGCCCCAAACCAAGTTACCTTGATCGTCATATCCTTGATCCATGTTATGTAGTTTGTTTCCAAAAAGTTGAATGTGTGATACAATTCGATGACCTCTATATCCTCGACAGTTGTTACCAATAAGGCGACCAGTCCAGGAGTTGCCATCGAATGTGAATATCATATCACAATCTTCGTGAGGTGTCCAGTCCGTATAATAGTTGTGCATAATAATTTCGGTGTCGGAAACTATCTCTAGTTTATGATATTTACGTCTGTAGGGGTCATATGCACCCCGACACCTTTTATAGTTCATAGACTCATAACCATCCTCAATCTTTTTCCACACAATATTCAATGAGGCAAAATTTTGAGGATCTGATTGTGCTTGTGCTTTATTAGACCAATGACCAAGTAGATACTTTTCAAAGTTCACTTTCAATCGTCATACACAAGACATTCAGGTTCTGATGGGTTTTGATCGCAATAAAGCTCAAGGTATGTTGGATCGTGATGATCTCCTGCCTCAATCTCTTTCTTATGATGCTCTTTGTATTCCTCTAGATCATGCAGTTCGCTTTCGATGTGACGACGCATTTGAGGATTTGTGTTTGGATTATCGAGAATTTGCTTATCCATCTCGATATGCTTTTCGATACTTTCCATAGCAGTAGTATACTAATGATACAATAATATTTATCCGAGAACTGAATCCTTTACCAGGAACAGCTCTGTTGTCATTGTAGACCCTGTACCTTTATGTGTCAAGGCAGCAATCACGTATTTACCACTATACTTTCTATCTACTCTCTTACGATCTCCACTTTTAGCAGTGGATGGAATTACAATGTTGATTCCAGCACCAACATATAAATCCAAGTTACCAGGAATTTCAATCTGAAGTTTGATTGTCTTTAGAGTTTCAAATCGCATCCATTGATATGCTTGCAGTTCAACTAACGCTTCGTAATTTCTACCAGGTTGTTCTGTATTTCTTTGATCAAAGATCTGGTTAGGTAGAATTGTATATCGTACTCTCTTCGGATATTCAGTGTATGCTCGAACATTTTCATCTGCCTGCTCAAATGGATTAGTATGTGTTCCAGTGTCGCCTAAGTGCTCCATCTGATCCCACATTTCACTGAGACTATAGCGATAAGCATCTACCGACATATCTGTAGATGTTCCCATCTTAGATGATGTAATTGTATTAGGATCAAATCCCATACTAAATCCAGACCAAGTACCATGACGTAAACCATTCAAAAAGTTTCTTTCATTGGGAAATACTACCTTTTGAATTTTATAGGCATCTCTAGCACCTTCATCTGTTTTCATTGGAGCATAAACATATGTGTATAGTTTTGCTCTACCACTAGTTAAATCAGTTTCTTGATTCTCTGTCTGATCGTTGACATCTTCGATAAGTTTGTCAATAGATTTGAAGTGGAACCCTAAAGCATTTTCATAGAAAACAAATCCATTCTGAAGACTACCACCAGATTGTGTACGACGAATAGATCGTTGACATAACCAATAAATTGTATCAAATACTCTCCAGTTGGGAATTACAAATTGGTGTGAATTTAGTGATTCTTCTAAGAATAAAACTTTGTTAGTTCCTAAGAAAAATTGACTGGACAATAAAGTTTCTACAATTTGACTTGATTCAAATCCACTCTGCTCAAAGATAACTTCAGAGTTACCAAATACATTGGTAATTTCATTTCTAATGTATTCGTCTGAAGCACAATTGACAATAAAGATATCATTACCTTGATTATTTCTATTTCTAGAAGAAATCTCATAACTTCTGAATTGGTAGGTTCTGTCTTGAATTGTACCTACAATATTCAGTACAAAAAGTTCTGATCCTGTCAAAGCACCAATCAAACCAGCAGCATCTTCCAATACAAGCATACACTCAAGGGTTGCCTGAGTCATACTTTCATAGATTTCAAATCCACGCAAAAATTCTTTCAAGTCATATGAACCTTGATCGTTCTCAAGTCTCTCACCATTTCTGTAAATGGTAAGAGATACTTCAACGTCACCTACTTGTTCTCTTCTAAAACTCATTGAAACAGACCTTTTAATGGATTGAGATTGGAATTAAGGACACTAGCAGTAGTCTTTAAGAGACCAGCACCAGAGTTTTCAGTTCCTCGACCTTGGCCACCTGATGGGATATATTGAGATTGTCCACCAGCAGCACCAGCACCTGCTTTACCCTGAGACATCATCTGAGCAATCATAGCACTAGCTTGCTGTGCCATCTGCTGATTCATGCCATTTTGTTGGGCGACCTGCGACATAACTTGCTGAATCATTTCTTGGGTTTTTGTTTGAACCTGCTGTCTTGCGTTATTCCTATCTTTAGTTATCTTCTGAAGTTCCTTAGCAGTCATACCACCTTGATTGGGTGCTACAGGACCACCAGGACCAAAAGAGTTATTCATATTAGGCAGCATTCCTTGAAGTTGCGCTCTACGTTCCTCCTCTTTAGTAGTTGCAAGTTCAAAATTATCTTGAATGCTACGATAATTACCATATCTTTGTTCATAAGACATACCAGAAGATGCCTTAGGTAAGAAGAATGTCTTACCTGTATTTCTAGAATCGGAAGGATTTGCTGCACTATCAGCACCAGGGGCAGGAGGGGGATTAGTTGCACCAGGTGATGTAACAGCTCCTTGAATGACTCCACCACCGCCTTGAGATCCAGGTTTGAAGAGATCAGGATAAATCTGAGATGGATTTAAGTGACCACCTTTACCTCTTTTATATACCTCAAAGTGTAGGTGCGTATTGTCTTTGTCATCATATAATCTACCAATCTGTTGACCTGCTTGAACTTTTTGACCAGGTTTAACTGATGGTTCCATATGAAGATATCTTTGATCATATCCATCATCACCTCGAATCATCATTCCAGAATAGTATGTCTGACCACTTTTATATCTTTCGTTGAGAACTGTACCAGAGATAGCAGCAACAACAGGAATCTTAGGATCAGCACCAAATGGAGGTAACTCTGTTAAGTCGATACCAGCATGACCGCCATAGTCTCTTCCAGCACCATAGACTTGCCTTGCACCAGCAGCAAATCTACCATTTGGAAGTGGGAATACCATTCCCTGCGTCTTACTTTCACTTTCTTGTGCTTCTCTAGCGTTTGCTTCTTTTTCCCCTTTCTGATCTGGATTAGTGATATTACGCTGAGGACTTGAACCATTACCTCTACCATCAAAGTCTGTTCTACCGCCAGTTATAAAATCAACAGCACCCAACAAATTACCCATAATTCCTGTAGGTGCTTTATTAAGTTCTGGCGTCGATCCGTCCTTGCTTTGTTCTACAAAGTTACCATCTCCTTCAGCAGCGGCACCACCCATTTGCTGCTTGATCATATTACGGATCTTAGGACCACCAGAAAATGCTGGTTCACCAGCATAAAGTTTAGACAAGTCCCAACGATAATGACTAGAATTATTTCTATGATACCAGTTTGGATAATCTCTATATTCTTCAGCGTGTGTTCTTACTCTCTTGTCAGTGATGTCTGAAGGTTTCCATCCCCAAGCAGTAGCAATTGCTGCTGCTTCTTTTGCCATAGCTTGATATTGGTTTGGAGTAATTGCCTGAGAACCCCAGTCTTTACCATTCTCATTATTAGCAGTAGACATACCAGCAACACCGATAGCTGCTGATTGTGACTTTGGTCTACCATAAGTATGGTGAGGTCGTCCAGTGCTACCAAACTTTGCCCTACGAACAGGATTACCACTGGCAGGAATATAAGTGTGATATCCGTTACCTTTGTAAAAACTAGTATCACTTCTGTTACCAGCACTCCAGTGTAAGAAAATTTTCTTTGCTGAGTTATCACCTTGTGTAGCGTCATTTGCCTTGACTGCTTTCAGATAGTCTCCACCGATCGCCATTCCAGGAACGCTATACCCTTGACTCTTTGCTTCCTGAACTCTTTTTTGAGTTAGGTGGGGTTGTGTTTTTGTTCCAGGAGTATTAATAGGAACGACGAAAGCTCCCCCATTTGCCTTTCTAGCAACATACTCAGTTCCATGTCCGATGAACGAGGTGGATCTCCCCCCGTCCAACGATACCTTGTATCCCGATTGTGGTCCACTAATGAATCCTCCTTGTGATCTTTGTGGCAGTTTTTTGACCTTGCCACCTTGTGATTTTTGTTCTACTTCATATTCTGCAAACTTCTGATCCACCATCTTCTTCATGTCTTCAGGATCAGCATCCTTTCCATCCTCACCATCTTGTCCATCTTGACCTGGTTGCATCATTTGGTTAACTAGCATCCCAGTGCCAAAAGCAGCAGTGAGTCCCGCAGCAGTCTTTACAAATCCACCTCTACGTCCGCCGCCTAGTCCACCTCTCCTTCTGCGAAGTGCAGACTTAGATCTGAGTAGATTCTTTCGGAAACTATTCAGGACATTGAAGAGATCTGTGATGATTCTAAACGGATTCTTCAACCAACGCAACCCTAAGAAGATTGCACCCAGTCCAACAAATGCCTGACCAAATCCTACTAATTTATCCCACCAACTAGTATCATCAGACAGAAGTTTATACAGACCTTCAATAGTATTGACAACACCAAACTTTGCCCAGTCAAAAATAAACTTAGCAACCTTTGCAATACCCTCAAGGATATTAACTACTTTCTCTCTATTCTTAGGATCTCCTAACCACTTCAGTGCAGGAAGAATAACAAGAGCTTTGAATAGAGATCCTAATAAGTTTAGAATGCCATCCCAGAAATTACCAACACCCTTAGCAATACCTGTTAAGACACCTAATACATTTTTACCTTTCTTTCTTGTATTATATTCTGCCTTGAATTTAGTTCTGTTCTTCTTCTGTTCCTCTAACTTCTCAAGTTCAATATTATTTAAGTTGGCGATTCCTTTCATGAAACCATTCAGGACATCACCAATATTATTAATCGCTTCTGTGTTTTTATTAGTTGCTACAGCAATTTGTCTGCTCTCAATACCCTCTTCTGAAGTAGAAGTAGCAGGGGGTTTTGCATCTACAAACTTATAGAAATTTAATTTTGTTGACTTCTGAATTGCTGCCATTAGTTCATTCTAGAATTGAGACCAGATGCTCCAGCGGAAACAACACCTGCTGCACCACCTGTATTTATGGGCACTGGTTGTGGCATAGGCATAAACTTCTCTACAACTACAGGCACAGGAACAAATTCCATCGCCTGTTGCATTATCATTTGTGCAGATATTCCATCTTTACCTAATACTTTTGATGCCTGAGACGATACTTGTTTTACAACACCAAGTGCTTCAGGATCTACTCCAAGTTCACCAGCAATTTCAGTCATCCCGCTCATCATACCTGCAGGACCAGCACCCATCATACCAGTGACGCTCTTCATGATACCACCCATGCCAAATGTATCTGCAAGACCAGTGATACCAGCAATAGGATTAAATCCACTATTGATAAAGTTAGAAACCGCTCCACCAAATTGCTGAGCACCAGGAATCATACCCATTGCAGCACTAGCAGCAGCACCAAAGTTGCCACCCAGTAATGAACTACCAATTTGACCCAGTGGACTATTCATAAATCCACCAATGGCATTTCCAATACCACCCATCATGCCACCAAGTCCAGGAATCATGCCTCCAATAGATCCTAGCATTGACATAGGATTACCAGACATCAGTCCCATACCCATGTTGATAGCTCCCATGATAGGAGCAGCACCAGGAATGAATGATGCAGCAGTTTGAACTAAAGGATTACTTGCAATCTTACCAATAGTCTTACCAATACCACCAACTGCTTTACTGATACCCTTAACAACACCACCCAAGAACATTTCCTGAGGCTGTTGGCCAGGTACTGGATCTTCCCTTGAACCCTCTTCAGTGTTAGTATACTCGCCTGCATCCTGTTTGTCAAGATCTCCTTCACCGCCGAAAATATTGAACAGACTACCAAGTGGAGGTAATCCTTTAGCAAATCCCTCGATTTTTGGTCTGAGAGACTTCATTCCAGGAATGGCATCTACGAGACCAGTCTCAAACTCCTGAATGCCAGGAACTAAGTCACGAGCAAACATGTAAGCATCAATGCCCAGAGAGATTGCAGGACCAGGAGCAAAACCAAATAGACCAGAAATATCAAATGCACCAGATAATGCTTCAATCAGTCCACCTACAACGTCTCCACTTTGGAATCTATCATATGCAAATAATGCATTCAGAATACCACCAATGACAGGCAGTGCTTTACCACCGATCTTCTTTGCAAGAGGACCAGGTTTTGTGATAGAATATCCTTTTTTCTTCAGTGCAGTTTCTACAGCAGCACCAGCAGGAGACTTGAGGATGGTCTGCATGACACCATCGCCAATGTTTTTGACCTGCTTTACAATAGGGTCAATAAATTTTCTGACAGGATCAATAACCTTATCAATAGCGATACGCTTAAGATTCTCACCTGCACTAGTTAACTTTCCACCGACCCAATCGCCTGCTTTGTTTACCTTATCACCTAATCCATTCGCAAATTGAGCACCCTTTTTCTTCGCCATTTGGGTGAATTCCACCATCTGCTCCCACCTTTTACGAGCCTCTTTGCTCAGGTTGGCGTAAGCGTTGATAGCAGCTTCACTAAGGTTTTTATATTTTTGTTTCGCCTGATTTATAAGAAAATCTTTAAATCTGGTGCCTTGCTCAACAGCAAAGTCTGCACCAGATCTTAATGTACCACCAATAGCATCTCCAGCATTTTGGAGGGCACCAAAAAGACCTTTGCGTGGTGCTTTGAATTTCTTTGCTTGTCTGAGAGCATCTGTTGCACCCTCGCCAGCATCCCTTAACCTATTATATTCCTTAATTTGATCTGGGTTGAGACCCATCTTCTTAAGTTTAGCATCAGTCGGTCTTGGTTTTACTTTTGTCTTAGGATCTACATCTGGATCCATTCCAGGATCACTATCGAGCATGTCAATTAGACCGAGGATATCCCCAATCAATGCAAACGGATTCATCAGATATCGTAATCCGATGATACCTACTAATAGTTTACCGAGACCTGTAATTTTACTGATGAAGTCTCCATTGGGATCCATCAGTGCTGAGAATCCGTCTAAGAATGTCCCAACTAATGCTGATGCAAATCCAAATAACTTATCAAAGACAAACTTTGTCTTCTCTAGGAATGTGACTACTTTTTCTTTATTTTCCTCATCACCGATCCATTTCAGTGTTTCTGATATAAGACCAATTGCTGCGATTCGCAGAAACAGATCACCAATAGGACCAAGAAATTTACCTAAAATATCACCAAAAAGACCTTTGCCTTTTTTCTTCAGTTTTGCGTTGGGTTTTTCTTTCTTTCTACCCTTTTCTAACTTACCTACCTCTTGCGCTTCTTCAGCGGCAGCGTCTGCTTCTCTACGCTTTCGTCTGCGTTCTTTTATCTCTTCAGCGTCTTCTAATTTCTGACTAGCAATTGCAATAGCATTCAGATTATAAAATGTTGCTTGAATACTACTAACCGACTGACCTAAGCGGTTAATTGCTAAAGTTTGTTTTCTGACAGCACCAACAGCAGGAGACTTTACGGACGAGACTCCAGGATTTACGAACTTATATGTTTGTAATTTAGCCACCTGCTGCTTGTTGCTCCTTCATTCGTTTTTCTTCTTCTTTTAGGAAATGGATTAGCATATTGACGTAGATTTCTTTCTCCCATGGCATTAGGTTATCAATATGCTCAATATTCCACTTATGATGATGCATAAGGGCGAAGTTGCCCTCATAGTAAGCACGAAGATTATTGTGAAGGAGGGCTATGCGAAAAAACTCGCTAATCCCTCAAGTAGAACCTTCGTCTTCTTCTTAGTGTTGGGGTTTGTAACCTCAACTGTATGAGACAACTTAGGCATCGTTTCAAAGAAAGTTTGAATCATCTGAAACTGCTTGCTGTTGAGTTGATCAAAGAACTCAACCAGTTCAGACTTAGGTACATCAGCACACTCGTAGATCTGATTAGGATCTGCAATAGATTCGATGCAACTAGATGCCATTTCAAAGATTTGATCGACCTGACTGACATTATCGTCAGTGAAGTTCATCTTGACAAACATATCAAGACTAGGATATCCCATAGTAACCATGATATCGTCAGAAAGTTTGATTTCTCTCTTGTGGTCCTTGTTCTTGATTACTTTGATTTCATCAAGAGGAATAGAAACATCAACTTCTGTTTCATTGTCATCTGTGCATGTCACACGGACATCTACATTTTCACCGACAGACTTTGTACGAATCTGCAGGAACAGATATTCGATATCAAATGTCGCTAACTTATCAACATCTTTCACGTCAGTGCAGGCAGTGATGATATCTTTAATTGCTTGAATGATATCTGCCTGTTCCCCCGTTTCAGTTGCAAGGAGAAGAAGTTTTTCTTCTTTTACTAGAAATGGTCTAAAATTCACAGGTCTGCCATCAGAAGGCAGTTTTAGTTTATATTTTGGGGTGTTTAACTTAGGTAATGCCATAGAAATTCAATTCAGTAATTTTATTTAGGAGAGTATCAGACAGTTGTATTTCTATCCGTACTAGGATCAGTATTGTTATCAAGACCTTCGGAAGAAACTGTGATATCTTGTTCAACACCAGGATCATCGAATTTATCTTGCGTGAAGAATCTATATCTCTCGTAATAGAATCCCACTTGCAGTTCCATCACTCTTGCCTCATCAGAACTAAGTTGAATAGATCCGATATTATATGGGAAAACATTTCTGAGTTCCCATGCCGCAGTCAGTGAGTTTTTCCTGGCAAATAGTGGTCTCTGATTTTGCTGCTGTGCTCTACGCGCCAACTCTGGAGGGAGTGGAAGTCTTTCTCCACCACCACGTTCCCATTTATATATCATCAAAGTGGGACAGCAATAGTCCTGATAGAAGTCTGTATATTGATTAGCATCGTTAGTCATCTTTGAAATCCAACGCTCAAAGAAGTTTCTAGTATATTGAGATCTGGGAATTTGAAACGTAATATTGATTTGACTAAAAGCAGCGTTTGTTGCATACTTGACAGCAGAACCTACATCTGTAATTTGACCAGTTGTAACTTGTTTGCTGGGTAGGTTAACACTCTTAGCATAATAGTCTAAGAGATCTCTAAGTTCACCTGAGTTTGGGTTGAACGTGTTACCTTGTGTACCACCTCCAAACTGAGTAGATGGTAACAGAATTCTTGGGGGTGAAAAGTGAACTGAATATAGATTAGTAGTCGCAACAAACGTATCTTCCTGTTTGAATACAGAAATGAATCTTTGGAGTGAGTTATAACTAGCAGCTTGCGGATTTGGAATACCCATTAGATTTTAAGTTCCTTTTCTGTGATTAACATAAACTCCCATCCATTATCTACACAAAATTCAGTTGCTGCTTTCCACTTTGCTTGGTTTACAGCATATGTCACAACTTCATTGATATATCGTTTCGTGTGTCTTTTCTGGGTTTTAGGTTCCTTCGTTTGTTTAAATGGTTTGACTTCAACTAGGTACTTCTTTTTGCCAATTTTGACATAGAAGTCTGGAAAGTATCGATGTCGTTTTCCATCAACAGGAGATGTATATGGAATAATAATTTCTTCACTACCCCATTCTTCAACAGATGGTGTAATATCAC